>JBBRRG010000007.1:0-17457 GCA_038200895.1 Candidatus Nitrosocosmicus sp.
AAAAACATTTACATTTGCACTGTTTAATACCATTATTACACTAACAGCCAATATTATTGGCATGGTTATGATCATTATTTTTTTCATCATGTTAATCATATTAATAAGGTCTTAATAGTATATATAAAGGTATTTTATTTACATCATATACCTTTCAAATAAAAATACATATTATATATAGAATAAATAAATTATCGAAATAATACATATCACATTGTGATATTTTTGAACAATTAGGCAAAATTGCCATTAATACTAGTTTATATACCTCATGCGGGATGTTTTACCAAAGTATTTGAGGCTTGGTCATAATTCCAAGTCACTAATCTTTATCTTTACTATTGTATTAGATAGTTCCAAGCATATACTTTATTGATTTTGGATTAGATTTATTCTTCTTACAGTTATAGTATACCATTATTTGATAAAGCAAAATTGATAAGAGTACAATTGCAGATACTTTATGAAATCCACGCACTGGTAATGGGTCTATTCTAAAGACCGATCTTATAAGTTCTATCAATGGTTCTATAGATATTCCTCTTCTGCTATAGATGGACTGTCCCAATACTGATTCATAAAAGCATACAAGCTCAAGTCTCTTTTTGGAAGTACTTTCATATCGCTCTACAGGACAAACCAGATCTATTCCCAATGTCTTTTTGCTATATTCGTACAGTTTCTTATCATCATATCCCGGGTCAGCTGCCATATAACGTAAAGATAATGGTAAGGAGAATACCCTAGATGATGATGTTAAAGGAACATACATCTGGTTATCCTGTACATTAGCAGTAGTGATATCAGCTGTTAGAGGTATTACTATCTCTCCTGCTGCTGTTGTTGTTGTTGTAGATGTTAGATGTAGTTTATATCCAAAGACCCATCCTTTGGTATGGCTATATCCCCACCTTGCATCTGTATCTATACCAGAATGAGGTACCACTCCTTTTTTCATTGATGATTTATGCCATACACTACCTTTTGCTTTTAAAAGAGTACTGTCCATTGCTGTTATAGAAGGATCTTTAACCATCACCAATCGCTCTATAACAAACAGATAACCCATTGTTGATATCCTGTCTTTTACATCTGTAGAAATGGTTTGTAGTCTTCTATCAAATGTGCATCTGCGTGGGATGGATAATAGGCCACAGGCTATTGCTAGTTTGCGGTTATACTGACAATCTAATTCCAGAAAAGTATGTAATGCATTGTTGGAATCTAGTTTAAACCATATTCTTACAATAAAGCATCTTAAAATTACTGTTGGAGAATATACAAATGGTCTACCACGTTTTCTTGGCATACTAGGCCACGGTATACAACCTATCAAATAGAGAATGTTAAAAAGGATGGAATCCTTTAATCTATCAAGAGCTAATCTCTGGGTCAGTGTTTGTCAAAATTATATCTCAATGGTTAGCTTTAAGCTGTTGTAAAATATATCAAAAGATAATTTGAATTATGACCATGCCTCAAGTATTTACCATCAAGTTTACAGTTTAATAAAAAATAAGCCTTGGGTGGGATTTGGACCCACGACCTTTGCCTTACCAAGGCAACGCTCTACCAGGCTGAGCTACCAAGGCATTTTATTATAAAAAATTGATAGCATTATTTAACCATTTCCATTAAGCATAGAGGAATTTTTAGTTAATTTTTTAATTATGTATAAAAATCTGAATTTAAAATTATGGAATTCCTTCAATTAATTTAAAAAAACTGGCCTCAAGCGTTTTAACCATCACCTATTCAAATGCAATACACTGCTGAGGCATTTCAGCTACCTTTTTATATAAAAACTCTAATTTATCGAACCTAAAGATTTCAATGTTTTATATCTTTTTCTGTAATTTATATTGATTAGGGGTATCATTTACCAATATATATAACACTTGATTTTATTTAATACCACAAAGTATATAAAAAATTCATATTCGTTTTTATTTATTTATGACCAATAAATTAAAAAACATTTAACTGATATAAATAATATTAACAATTGAAAACTTTAATTGAATACATCATTCATTTCCACTATTTTTTTTAAAGATCTATGTCTATTATAATCATCTAACAGTATTTTAGATAGATGTTTAGTTATATCAGTAACGCTGAATACACCAATAATTCTACTATCTGCTTCTAATACGGGAAGTCTTTTTATCTTGTTGGATAACATTATTCTTGAAGCAGTATCAACAGAATCATAAGCCATTATTGTAATTAATGGAGATGACATAATATCTTCTACTAAAACATCTTTAGCATTCAGGTTAGTTAAACATACTCGTTCAACCAAATCTCGCTCTGTAACAATCCCCAATGGTCGATTTTCTTTATCAATAACAATAACAGAACTTATTCGTTTCTCTGTTATAATTGATGCCACTTCTATTGCTGTTCTATTAGAATAGGCAGTAATAGTATATGGTTCTCGAAAAGCCATTATTTCGCTTACACTACTCATTAATATTTTAACTAGCAATAATTTTGTATAAACGGATATAAAAGCATTATAAAAAGGAATACAAAGACAAAAGAATATTTTAAGTAATTACTATTCTATTTATATAATATTTTCATGGATGAAAAACTATATTAAAAGAAATTGAAATACTCGTGAATCAATTATAGATATCAAGGTAATATAAATATAAAAAAAAGATATTTGTCGGTATAGTTTTCTTTTATAGTATTATTCTATAAAATAAAATTTATGCCATAATAGCGTAATATCAAAAATCCATCTAGAATAATTTTAACAGTAACAAATAGATGTTACATAAGAAATAATATCGACATGATTTAACATTCATTTGTGTATTTTTCAGAGCTTGCTCAAACTTTTGAAAAGATGGAAAAAACAACCAGTCGTTTAGAACTTACAAGTTATCTAGTTAATATGTTAAAGTCGACTCCGATAGAAATAATCGATAAAATAATTTATTTAATTCAAGGCAAATTAGGACCAGACTATCAATCCAAAGAACTAGGAGTAGCAGAAAAAGTAGTAATAAAATCTTTGGCATTAGCAAGCGGTTACTCTGTTAAAGACATCCAAATAAAATATAATAAAATTGGAGACATAGGCAATGTTGCATATGAAATATTAAATAACAAATTACAAACAACTCTTTTTTACGAAAAACTAACAATCGAAAGAGTATATGAAACTCTAATAAAAATTTCTAAATCAACAGGTTCTGGGTCTATTGACCTTAAACTAAAATTCATAAATAGTTTATTAAATAACTCCACCAATTTAGAAAGCAAATTTATTTTAAAATTAATACTTGGTAATTTAAGATTAGGAATAGCAGATTTTACGATTTTGGATGCAATAGCAATATCATTTACAGGAGATAAAAAAAATAGGAAGATTCTGGAAAGAGCATATAATGTTTCAAGTGATTTAGGAAAAATTGCAAGATTATTATCCAATGGTTCATTAAATGAAGTTGAACGGATACCAATTTCTTTATTTATACCAATACGTCCAATGCTTGCTGAAAGAATATCTAATGCAGAGGAGGCATTAAAAAAAATGGGTGGAAAACCTTGTTATGCCGAATACAAGATAGATGGAGAAAGAATTCAGATTCATAAAAATGATAAAAAAATAGAATTGTTTACAAGAAACCTTGAAAATGTTACAAATAATTTTTCAGACATTGTTACTGAATTTGAGAAAATAGATACCAAAGACTTGATTGCAGAAGGAGAAATAGTTTCAATCGATTTAGAAACTGGGAAATTTCTCCCTTTTCAAAGTTTAATGCATAGAAGGAGAAAATACAAAATAGATGATGCAATTAAAGACTATCCAGTTATACTAAATTTTTTTGATATATTGTTTTATGATAATCAAGATAAAACAGATCTGCCTTTTTCTAAAAGAAGGAAAATATTAGAAGAAATTTTCAGATTTAAAAACGATAAAATTAAGATAATCAAACAAACAAAAGTCACAGAAATAAAAGAAATAGACCGATTTATGTTCAAAGCGATTGAAAATGGCTGTGAAGGATTGATGATAAAAAATCCGGAAAGCCCATACCGAGCAGGGGCAAGAGAATGGGCATGGATAAAATTAAAGAAAGAATACTCAAATGAATTTTTAGATACAATCGATTTAGTAATAGTTGGTGCAGCATATGGAAAAGGAAGAAGAGTTGGAAATTACGGAGCTTTTTTATTGGCGACATACGATCAAAATGAAGATACCTTTTTTACAATATGTAAAGTAGGAACAGGATTTACTGATGAAACATTAGAAGAAATTACAAAGAGTTTAAAACAACATGTTATAAAAAATAAGCATCCTCGAGTGAACACAGGTGAAATTAAAATAGATGTATGGTTTGAACCTAAAATAGTTATCGAGATATTTTCTCCAGAAATAACCTTAAGTCCTATTTATACAACATATATCAATAAAATAAAAAATGGATATGGATTAGCTCTAAGGTTTCCCAAATTTACAGGAAAAATAAGAGAAGATAAAAATGCAGAGGATGCAACTACAATAACTGAAATTGAAAGTATATATAAAAAGCAATTAAAATCAATTTAAATTGTTTTGTAAAATTCAATTATAATAATTAAATAACCAATGTTGTAAAGTAATTTATGCAAACTTCAAGAAAAATAGCTGCAGAAATAACAGTATCTATTGCGTTTATTTTATTAGCTGTTTACATAGCCGATGCTGGAATAGCAAGGTTAAATAATGATCATGGGTTCCTACCCCTTTCAGCAAAGGATAGGGGAATGTTTTTTGGAGGAATTTCAATAATCCTCTTTTTCATATCATATGGTATTGGCTTTAATATAAAATCAAGAATTTTAACAATTTTATTAATTGTAGGTGGTGCATTGATGGGTACATCTGTATTAATTTCAACTTTAATGCCGGAAAATTCAAATTTGCCTTCAAACAGCCCAATGTCTCAAATAATTTCACCCCAATTCCTCGGGATTATAGTTATAGGATATATAATAATGGGATTAGGAATATTGAGAGGATTAAGAAAAAAATAAACTTAAAAGCATATATATTTTTAGAATATATTTTTCCTTAACAAATCTCGAAATTATTTTATTAAAAGAGATTCATTAAATTTTTAAAAAAGTTAACGAAATCATAATATTCAAGAATTTAAATCAGTTATGTAGATTTTCATTAAAAATGGTCTAAATAGTCTTACAACCTTCAGTGGATTAATAATAATTTCAAAGTTAGATTTAATATTATTAATTTATATAAAGACAAATTAAAAGCATCCTTTATCCTCCGAAGTCGATCTTCAATATGTTATCAATTGTAGATTTCTTAGATAAGAAATAATTTTTGGATAAGATCAATATTCTAAAGAATTAGAACGTCATTTATCCATAGATAAAATTTCGCATTTAAACTACAAGAACATATTTTAAACTAATACATACATAACAATAATGTAAAAAATTTCATTTTTCCTATCTTAAATATATTAGTAAATACATCATTGACAATTAGAATTCAAGATAATAGTTTTTAAATTTTATTAGATTGTTCTTTTATATTAAAGATTATTACTTTCGTTAATGGATAACAATTATTGGAAACCATCCTAGTCAAAGGTCCAACATTATTAAAAGTTAGAGGAGAATGTGAAATATTAGGGGTCAAGTTTAGAAATACGGTTATTCTGTATAATAATAACAAATATCTTCCAATTGAAAAAAATAAAGATACTATAATAACTGCAAAAAAAGGATTGAATTATCTTGATCTTGAAAAAAATAAAATAGAACAAAATACTATCGGGACAAAAATATGGGACAATATCACAAATTCAATAGAAGAAACAGGTAGAAAAAAGATAATCATTATTGGTCCTTCAGATACAGGAAAATCCACATTGACTTTATTTATAGCAAATAAATTGATTAGCAGAGGTTTTAGACCTCTTATAATAGATTCGGATATTGGTCAAGGAGAATTATCCCCTCCAGCATGTATAGGATCAAGAATAATATCTAAACAGACCATAGATCTTGCAAAAGGTACACCTGGTTACATTATCTTTATAGGAAATATACAACCGATAGGATATGAATCAAGAATAATAAATAGTATAAAAAGAGCTCATGACAAATTAAACACAAATGACAACATAACACTAATCAATACAGATGGTTATGTAGGTAATAATGAAAAGAATTACAAAATCGAGTTAATAGAAAAGATAAAGCCAGATTGTATTATTTGTATGGGATCAAATGATCAAATTATCGATCTCTTTGAGATAATAAAAGAAAAGTTTTCAAAAAATACAAATATACAAATACTGAAAGGGCAGTCACCACATCAGGAAATTAAGAAAAATCTTTTCGAAAGAAGAGAAAAAAGATTACTAAAATACGCTACACTTTTCAAGCCATTTACAAGAAACGTAATAATCTCTAAACAAAAATTAAACGCTATATATTATAAAGACAGATTCTTTTTGTTAAAAAATATTTCCTATATAAATAATATAAATAAAATAGAAAGAAACAACACAATTATTGAGGATCTCATAAATGATAGAATTTTTATAAGAAATCGTTTTGTAGGCTTGTCTTTAAAAGAAGATATTGAAAAAATAATAGGATTTGGTATAATAAAACAGTTCAATAATGGTTTTTTTTTAATTCGATCTTCCATTAATAAATTTGACCATATTTTTATAAGCGATATTAAACTATGCTACAATAGTAATACTCTACCTAATTAAAAAAGTGGCTTTTTGTAACATTAAAATTAAATTCATATAAATAAAGTCAAATATTATTGAGAGATCATGAAAATAAAAAGAATGACTGTGATAAAAATGATATCTGCATTGTTTGTAAAAACAACCTAACAAAAGAAAATACCAAAGTAAAAGAAAATCAAAAATATATAAAATACAAAAAAATTATTTGTTCAAGCTGTTTTAAAGATTATTATCCATAGAGAAATTTGACCGCTTTTTCAAATTTTAAAATATAGGAATTTGGAGATATCTAAAGATAATCTCAATATATAAACAATTTCCAAAGAAGGTATAAAAAAACAGTTCAATTAAATCAAATAGGTCATGGGGCAGCCTACTAGTACCAACACGAATAAAAGGCCCCATCTCAGATCTTACCAAATCCACCACGTAGACGTAACAGCATGGCTGAGCTGCCTTAGGGTTGCTCCCTCCCGGACCTCACCCATTTCGACAATACACAGTCAAGGCTACACCTTCATGTAGTTTGCTGTTCATAGCCATCCGATACGGCATGATTTCATGCTAGTTAGATAAGCAGGAATCCTCCCATTCATGAATTTACCTAGTAGTTACTGATCTCAGCATGAAGCCGATTTCTGATATGGGGTACGGCTAGCACCCCGATCCTACCTACCCCAATAATCTATCAATAGATACAAATATAATTTTATTGGAAAGCCGAAAGCCGATAGAACCAAGATTAAATTAAATACGGTTGAAAATTTATGATAGGACTAAAAAAAATAAATAAATAGAAAAATATTGAAAAATTTACATCATACCATCCATGCCACCTGGAGGCATTCCACCCATGCCACCTGGAGGCATTCCACCGCCAGCGGATTTACTTGATGCAATAACATCATCTATTCTTAAAATCATTGACGCGACTTCTGTGGCTGATTTAATAATTTGTTCTTTTACAGACAATGGTTCTACAATATCAATTTCAGACATATCAGCAATTCTAGAATTACGTGCATCTATGCCAGCCCATGTTGATCCTTTACTTTGTCTTGATCTTAACTCAGTCATAGTATCAATCGAATCCATTCCTGCATTTTCAGCTAATGTCAAAGGGATGATTTCCAAAGATTCTGCAAACTTTTCTGCTGCGAGTTGCTCGCGTCCAGACAGAGTACTTGTCCACTCTTTTAATTTATTAGAAACATAGGCTTCAGGGGATCCTCCACCAGCCACTATCAGAGGCTTTTCCAATACATCTTTTGTTACCATCAAAGCATCATGAACTGATCGATCCGCTTCATCTACAACTCTTTGGGAACCCCCACGAATAAGAATTGTAACGGCTTTTGGATTTTTACAACCTTCAATAAATACCCATTTATCTGTTTCAACCTTTCGTTCTTCAACCAAATCAGCATTACCCAAATCTTTTGATGTCATATCATCTAGATTATTAATCACACGTGCACCGGTAGCTCTAGATAATTTCGTCATATCACTCTCTTTTACACGTCGAATTGTTAGAATGGAAGATTTTGCAAGGTAATGTTGTGCAATATCATCTATTCCTTTTTGACATATTACTACATTTGCACCTGCAGTAGTTACCTTATCTACCATTGATTTTAACATAGAATTTTCTTCATCTAAGAATCGTTTCATTTGTTCAGGAGAAGTAATATTTAATTTAGCATCAAATTCAGTTTTTTCAATTTCTAATGCAGAATTAATCAAAGCTATTTTTGCATTGTCAACACGTTTTGGCATTCCACCGTGTACAACTTCTTTATCCAAAACCATTCCTTTTATCAATTTAGTATCTTTAATAGAACCACCTGATTTCTTTTCGACTTTGATATCATCAAGATCCACTTTTGTAGAATCCTTTCGGGTTTCTGCCACCTGTTGAGCAGCAGTTACTACAATATTAGCCAAGTCAACAGAATCTTTAGAAACCAACTTTGTTTGCATAGAAGTTTTAGCTACTTTCATTAATTGTTCTTTGTTGCTACCATCTACCTTCATTGCAATGCTGTTTAAAATTTCAATCGATTTGAAAGCACTTTTTCTGTATCCATCTACAATAACAGTAGGATGAACATTTTTATTGATCAGCTCCTCTGCTCGCTCAATTAAAGCACCTGCTAAAACTACTACGGATGTAGTTCCATCACCTACTTCATTATCAGTTGCTTTACTTATTTCGACCATCATTTTTGCTGCAGGATGTTGGACATCTATCTCCTTTAAAATAGTCGCACCATCGTTGGTTATAGTAACATCGCCTAAGGAATCTACAAGCATTTTATCCATACCTCTAGGACCCAAACTTGTTCTCACTATTTCTGCAACTGTTTTTGCAGCAGTAAAATTATTCTTTTGAGCTTCTTTACCTTTGGTCTCGCTAGACCCTTCTTTCAATATTAAAACCGGCATACCGCCAGCTGAACCTTGTTGAATTGACACTTCCACCATTCACCTTAAAATATAATTAAAGATGCGGTAATTGGTATATTTTAAACTTACTTCTGAAGCAATATTTTTAGAAGCATTGATAATATATTAGGGGGAAAAAAGAAAAAATTAAATTAAATTAAATTTATTCAAATAAAGAATCATACTTTCCTTCTGATATATCTGCATATACATCTTTAGCAACTTTATCTTCTACTTTTATTCCTAGGCTTAAACATGAACCAATTATTTCTTTAGCAGTAGATTTTAGATCTGGTGCATAAGATATATCGGATTTCATTTTAGATATTCTAACTATACCCTCCATAGAAATATTTCCAACAAAATCGGTACCAGCAGTGCCTGAGCCCTTATTGATACCTGATTCTTTAAAAATAAGCGCAGCTGTTGGAGGAATACCAACCTCTACAGTAAATTTTTTAGTATCTGAATCGACCTCAACTTTAACCGGAACTTTCATTCCTGGAAAATCTTTAGTTTTTTCATTGATAGTGTTAACTACCTGCAAAATGTTAATACCCAGTGGGCCGAGTGCTGGACCTAATGGAGGTCCTGCGCTAGCTTCACCTCCACTTACAAGAGCATTTACAGTTTTTTTTTCGCTCATAATTATAATCTAACATACTATTATAAAATCCACTTATATTCTTATAAAGTCTTTTTCAAATAATTAGCATCAACTGTTACAGGAATTTGATAGGGGGAATCCAACAAAACAACAGTTGCTTCCTGTTTTTCATAATCGACCCTCATTATTTTGGCTTTCATTGATTTAAATGGTCCAGCTATAATTTCAACAGTGTCATCTATTACTAACTCGGTCACAACTGGCTTCTTAATCAAATAACCTTCAAGATCTTTAAAAGGTAATTCACCTCTAATTTGACCTCTTATATGACGTATACCGTGCAACGCCTCGTATGCGATATTTGAATCTAATGCTTCAACTATAACATAACCTTTAAAATGTTCAAGGAATAAAATCGAATAAATCCCCTCAATCTTTTTAGTGGTAAGCCTAGTATAAAGCATAGAAGCGATTAAACTTTCTTGACCTCCTGAAACTCTAACAACAAAAAATTTAGAATCAAGGGCATCTTCTTCTGGATTAGACACCGCTTTATCATTTTTCTCTAGTATTGAAGATTCACCCTCGCTGTTCTCATCATCGCTTGATTTTTTGTCGTCCTGTTTGGTTTTTTTGCCTTTTTTTGTTCCTTCTTGGGAAATAGAAACTGTTTTAAGATTATTAGTATTTTTATTGTTAGTCTTAGAAAATTTTATGCTTTGTTTATCATCAGCATCGACATCGATGTCATTATTATCGGCATCAGCATCGACATCGTCAACACCAAATTCATCATCAGTATTATCGGTATCGACATCCATTAGCTCCAAGTCTCCATCACCTTCAGTGAGATTTTTTGGCATATTATTGAAATCATTAAACATAGTTATTTGGAATTTATAAATTTATAATATTTCAAAAGAAAGAATATAAATTTAATTGGTATAAAAGATAAAATTAATCAATTTTTAAAACTAATTTTTATTGATGAATAATTTTACAATAGTAACATCTATCAAAGATCCAGCAAGCAATATTATGAAAAATTGTTTGGTTGAAGATGAAAGATTTGAAACAGTAGATGACTATAAGACACAAAATCAAAATAATAATTATACTTCGGAAAATTATGATTATAAAATATGTAATTCGGTAAAACATCCAAATACTACTTTAATTATTACAAATCAAAATTTAATCGATATCGACAATATAGACACCATTATGCCCAAAGATAATATGATAATATTTTTGTCAAAACATGCTTCCAAAAGTAAAACCCCGACTTTAACATCTCACAGCACAGGAAATTTTTCAGAATTTGTTTTATTAGGTGGAGAACCTATGGAGATTGGAAATACATTTCCCTCTTTTCAAAAATTCTATATGAAAAAATTATATGAAAAAAGAAGCGAACTTTTAGATTACGATATGATAATAGAAGCAACACATCATGGACCAACTTCATCAGTAAATCCAATGTTATTTATAGAAATCGGATCATCAGAAAAAGAATGGGACGATAAATCAACCGCATCAATAGTATGTCAAAGTGTATTAGATACCATAAAAAACATTGAGAAGAGTATAAATAATTATGATATAGATGTAGGAATAGGGATAGGGGGAAATCATTATCCACAAAAATTTAATGAACTGATTTTATTTTCAAGAGTGGCCTTTGGACCCATCATTAGCAAATATAATCTTGCTTTTATAAATGAAAAAATTATAAAACAAATGAAGGTAAAAAGTATTGAGAAAATAAATCACATATATATTGACGAAAAAGGATTAGGAAAAGAAAAAGATAAAGTTCTAAATATATTAAAATCTCAGGAATTAGAGATCATTTTTATTTAATAAATAAAATCAAAATTACCATAAAACTAATTTGTCAATTTTGAAAACAATAGGCAGAAAAAAGAAATTAGAAAAAGTAAATAAAAATAAAAAAAAAGAGGTTACAGAGCTAATTGAGTCATATAAAGACAATAGTTGTAACATCTATCATTGAGAATGACAATAAAATATTAATTTTAAAAAGAAGCGAAATGGTAAAAAGCTTCAAAAATAAATGGGGAGGAATAAGTGGATATTTTGAAAAAAACGAAGATTTGCTTTCAAGGGCACTAATTGAGATTTATGAAGAAACTAAAATAAATAAACAAGACATAATACTGCGAAAAATACTAGAACAAAAAATAATCCAAATAGAAAGAGATAAAGTAATAACAATCCAGCCTTTCTATTTTTTAGCTAAAACTAAAAAAATATCTTTGAATTGGGAACATACCGAATATATGTGGATTACAAAAGATCAAAAAAATAATTATGACATAGTACCAAAACTAAGTGAAATGTTGTGTGAATGCTTTTTAATGAATAATAAATAATATTTTTTTTGGAAAATCGGCTATTAAAAGTGATTAATTGAATATTTTCGATAAAAATATAACAAGTATAACTTATGAATATTAAATTTATGAATTGTTAAACAAATTATTATTAGTAAGATCAACTATTCATATATATATCATATAATATTTATTAAAAATAATCTAGTAGTAGATAGATTAAGATGCATAAACAAAAATTAAAATCCGATATACATCCCATCCTATGTCAATGATTAATTAATACCAATGTAAGTATTAGAAGTTATAATTTGGCAAATAATTAAAGGAAATATTATTTAAAAAAAGGAGAAATATTTAAATAAATATAGAAGGTTTTACAGTAAATAAAAAATTGAATATTGATTAATGTGTTCGGGCAACCTTAACTAATTCTCTCAAATGAGACAGAGATCGAACCTGTGCACCATTTACCTTTTTATAAAGACCCCAAAACTGTTCATTTGTGATGTCTTTTCTTTCTTTTAAAATTTTCAAATGACGCCTCAATGAACGTACTTTTATAACATAAATTGCTTTTTTGCCCACCCTAGCAGTTTTTTTCCCTTTCTTCGATCCGGGCCCAGTTCCATGTTTTTTCTTAATCTGCAGTTTTGTTCTTGTTCTTCCTCTCGATGTTCCTTTAATCTTGGCAGTCCAAATAGATCCATTATTTACTAATGATCTGATGTTTTCACGAGTAATTGAATCAGCTACATCATCTAATTTATCTGGTTCAAATCTAACACGATTAATACCTACTCCAAGGATTCTAGAAACCAGTTCTCTTTTTTTACGAATATTGACAACCATTACTCCTCACCTCACACTACTGTTTCTCGTTTTTATCAGATGTTTTTATTTCTGATGTAGTTGTTTTTGATGTAGCATTTTTTCCATTAAGCACTTTAATTCCAAGAGATTCAGCTTTTGCAATTATTTCTAATCGTTTTCTATTTCCAACTGTGTGTGCAATACGTGCAGAATCTTTATTTTTATCAAGATTTGACAAATCATTCACATTGTAAACCAAATTATCTACAAAACCTGAAGGATGTAACCCACGTGAAATTTTTGGGCCACCATAACCAATCTTAACTATAGCTGGATATCCTGAGAATTGCTTTCGCATTTTATTATCAATACCATCGGGTTTCCTCCAATTTACAGCTAATCTATCATATCTCCAGCTTTCTTGTCTTTTGAATTTAGGGCGACGGTTGGAAATCTTTTTACGTTGTTCAAGCAGCTCCTTATTGATTACCATAATATACCGTTTTATTTTGCCATAAATAAATAAATATGTTTCCTAATTGTACCGCAAATCAAATAAATCATATTTAAAATAGATAAAACCATAATTAAATTAAAATTCATAAATAAATATTTAAAATAATCAAAGAAAAGAAAAGAACAAGGAAAAGGATAAAAGGTTTTAATAAT
The DNA here is from genome assembly GCA_038200895.1 of Candidatus Nitrosocosmicus sp. Lineage (GTDB taxonomy): Archaea > Thermoproteota > Nitrososphaeria > Nitrososphaerales > Nitrososphaeraceae > Nitrosocosmicus. Next base: position 13,641 of record JBBRRG010000007.1, read on the forward strand.
AATTATAATATAATGAGTAAATACGAATTACCACCTGTTCCCTATGGTTATGACGCACTAGAACCACATATCGATGCAAAAACTATGGAAATTCACCATACAAAACATCATCAAACATATACTAATAATCTTAATGCAGCTATTGAAAAATGCTCACCGGAAATTCAAAATAAAGATATAATTGAAATTTTATCTAACCTTGATCAAATTCCCGGCGAAGTAAGAGGAGCAATTAATTTTAATGGTGGAGGATTTGATAATCATCGCATATTTTGGAATAATTTATCTCCAAATGGAGGTGGAGACCCAAGAGGTTCAATTGCTGATGCAATAAATAGTTCATTTGAAAGCTTTGCAAATTTTAAAGAAAAATTTTCATCTGCCACCGTAGCGATTCAAGGTAGTGGGTGGGGATGGCTCGTATTTAATCCGTCAAGTAGAAAGGTAGAATACAAATCAATGCCAAATCAAACAAGTCCTAGAACAGAAGGATTAGTACCACTTTTGGGATGTGATGTATGGGAACATGCATACTATTTGAAATATCAGAATAAGAGACCAGACTATGTTAATGCATGGTGGAATGTTATTAATTGGGATGATGTAAGCGGTAGATACGATAAAGTAAAAAGCTAATCAATTTTTTTATTTTTTTCGTTATTAATATTTTTTACCATTTTAATCATTAATCAATTAAATCAATTCGTCCGAATCCTTCCCTCATTGTCGTATTGATATTCATCGTATAGTCATAGATTTTTTTAGAATAGTCATTTAGGATTTTCATCATATCTTCATCAATTACGGAATTAAGATAAAAACCAGGACAATCACCAGTAAGTTGAAAAGACGCATGTACTACCATTCGGTTATTTTCAAACTGACTCCACGAAAAAAAAGGATACAACCAACAAACACCAGGTTTATCGGGATTAATAGTACAAGAACCATGATCGTCTAAAAATCTGCAAGAAAGAGGTGTTCCATTATCTTCCTCAGTTTCATTGTTTTTTCTTTTCAAATTTATCATGGTTAATGTAGATATAAGTTGAGAATTATTAGAATTATAGACAGAATTGTTATCCCAAGAAGCTACATATGTTTCTTCTTTTAGAAAATCAGATCTTTTTTCGTAACCCAGATTTTTTGAAATTTTTGTAATATCATCAATAGTTAATGGTAAACGACCTTGTCGAGTGCAACAATTATGACAATCAGGCCATAAACATCGCCACAAAAGAAAAAGAGAAGGTGTAATTATATATGGGATATGAAAAGTAACTTGATTTATCCTGACTTGATAATCTTGCAAATCATTTCTTTTTCCTAGATGTAAATCCCTAACAATCGGATCGATACTCCATTTTTTAGAAAGCATATCAAGTGATATAGAGATAGGATCGGTTTCATTCGATCTAGGATCAGAATAAGCCATCAGATGTAGAATTATAAAACCCGTTGTTTAAATGTGACTATGATATCAATCAAAAAGATAAAAAATCAAATAAAAAGAATATGGAATTAGAAAATTATAAATCAAAAGAAAGAAAAAAAGGAAAACATGCTTCTTCAACAGAAAATCGTCGATTAGTATGGGAATATGTTATTTGGCCACTTGTTCTTGATGTCAATAGAAACTATTTTACATTAAATGAATATCATACACAAAGAGACACGGTATGTAAAGAAAAAAATATCCTTCCATCAAAGATTGCGGGCGGATTTGTGTCATTGCTAGTTAAAGGAATATTAGTGCGCGAAAAAAATATCTATTCTATTCATTATAAAATTATACCATATATGAGAAAAAGAGTTATGTTAGACTATGGTACTGTGATACGAGAAACAAATACCAAAAAATAATGATATTAATGCCTTGATAGATGTAACAATATTTATCAAAGATAAAATAAAATACTAGAAAGGTTAATGTTAAAAAGGTAGCTCGTGAAGCCCGGTCGAACCAGTAAAATTAACATTGGTGCCGAATCTAGCGGTCAAACTCCAAATGGGGCCAAGGATTCCAGGCTCTGAATCTTATAATTAGAGAAGAAACCTGGAGACAGCAGTTCGAATCTGCTCCGGGCTACATAATAATAAACAACCATAATAAGAAAACGAAAATCATTTATGAATAAATTAATAAAAAAAAGAGTGTTACAAACAATAAAATATTAAATGTATGGTCCTGCTTTGATTATCTCCTCTGAAACAGGTTCAAATTTTTTAAAATTAATAGTAAATAGATGAGAGAGCCTTTTTGCAGAGAAATCATATTTTTCCTTATCGTTCCAAGTATTTCGAGGGTTCAAAATTACTGAAGGCACATCAGGACAGGAAGTTGGATATTCAAGATTAAAAATATTATGATGGTCATAATCAACATTATTCAAATGTCCATTTATAGCAGATGAAACTATTAAACGAGTGTATTTTAAATCTATACGCTTTCCAATACCATAAGGCCCACCAGACCATCCAGTATTGATAAGATAAACTTTAGAACTATGTTGAGTAATCTTATCGCCCAATAATTTAGCATATTCTGTTGCCCTCAGAGGCATAAAAGGAGCACCAAAACATTGTGAAAAGGTCTCCTTCGGTTCAGTAATACCTCTTTCGGTACCGGCCAATTTACTGGTATAACCAGACATAAAATGATACATAGCCCCTTCTTTTGATAATCTTGATATTGGAGGTAATACTCCAAAAGCATCGGCAGTTAAAAAAATAATGACAGAAGGATGACCACAAATACTTGGTATAACTGCACTAGGTATAAAATTAAGAGGATAAACAACTCGCGTATTTTCCGTTAAATTGCCATCAGAAAAATCAGGTTCACGGGTAAAAGGATCAATTACCACGTTTTCCATCACCGATCCAAATCTAATTGCATTCCAGATTTGAGGCTCCTTATATTTATTTAAATTGATGCATTTAGCATAACATCCGCCTTCAAAATTGAAAACCCCGGTATTGGACCAGCCATGTTCGTCATCACCAACTAACCTACGATTCTCATCTGTAGAAAGAGTTGTTTTTCCTGTTCCAGAAAGACCGAAAAATAATGAGGATTTCCCATCATGACCCAAATTTGCAGAACAATGCATAGGAAATATCCGTTTTTGGGGTAGAATAAAATTCATGATAGAAAACATAGATTTTTTTATCTCACCTGCATAAGATGTCGAGCCCATAAGGACCAATTTCTTTTTGAAACTCATTATGATAAATGTCTCAGATTTTGTTCCGTCAACCTCAGGTATGGCAGCAAAATCATTAACAGATAAAAGTGTAAACTCTGGAATGAAATTTACAAGTTCGTCTTTTGTAGGTGTTATGAAAATCTGATTAGCAAACAAGATATGCCAAGCTTTATCGGTTATAATCCGGATAGATAAACGAGAATATGGATCTGCTCCAACAAATCCATCAAAAACATAAAGATTATTATTTAATTTATGTTCATTAATAAAATTTATCATTTTATTCAATATCTTTTCAAAGTTTTCTTCCGATATTGGATGGTTAACTTTTCCCCAATCGACAGAATTTGCTGTGATCTCATCATTTACAATAAATTTATCATCAGGCGATCGACCTGTAAATTTCCCAGTTTTTACAGACAATGAGCCTGTATGAGATAACTCACCTTCGCGATTTAAAATAACTAATTCAACTAAGTGAGGAACAGATAAATTCTTACGCCCCTCATTAATTGCCAAGTCCATCTTCTAAAGTTGCTTCATAATATCAATAGTTATAATCTTTGGGGTAAATTGTTATCAAAGATATAGACTATAATTTATAAAAA
>JBBRRG010000008.1:0-16464 GCA_038200895.1 Candidatus Nitrosocosmicus sp.
TTCTATCCATTACTATATAATTATTATATTTACTAAAATTTAATACATTTACATATAGTTATATCCATATTGTTATATACTTCCAAACCAATACTAATAGTGCATGTCTAAATTAAATTTAATTGCTATCGTAGCTATCATTGCATCTATATCCTTATTTGCAGGAATGGTCGCAGCACCAATATTTGCACAAAACACTAGTAATATATCACCTCCAGGAGTCACCGGTAATATGGGTAGTCTATCAAATATGTCAAAAAATTCAATGAATAATAGCTCAATGCCAATGAATACTAATTCATCCGTGATGATGCCTAATAGCTCAATGCCAATGTCTATGAATAATAGCTCAATGCCAATGTCTAACGCAACAATGACATTGAAGTAACAGCAGCAGCCAATAATCAATAAAACCAATTAACAATAGAAGAACTCATAATCAGTTTTATAGTTAGAAAACTATATTTTTTATTTTATTTTATTATTGTATTTTAGTCGTTTATAATTAAATAGGGATATCATCTGAATTTAACTTGTGGTTTTTGATAATTTATTAGAATATATTAATGCAATTGATTCTTTGGGTGAATTAAAGCGTGTAAGTGTTGAAGTTAATTCTGATTTGGAAGTTGCCGAGATAATGAGAAGACTGATGTATACAGGGAAAAGTCCAGCTGTACTATTTGAAAATATTAAAGGATATGGGATTCCCATTCTTGGTAATGCATTTGGTTCTTTAAAAAGATTGCAGATTGCATTGGACATACAAGATTTTTCAGAGATTGGAAATAGGATAGTCGATTTAACCAAATTGAAAATGCCTAGTGGTGTTTTTGAAAAAATTCGAATGTTACCAAAGCTTTCGGAACTTTCTGAATATGGGCCTAAAATTGTTGATAAAGGCCCCATCCAGGATAAGATAAATACAAAAAATCCTTCATTTTATGAATTTCCAATTCTTAAATCATTTCCTAAGGACGCTGGTCGTTTTATAACATTTGGTATGACAATAACAAAGCATCCCGAAACAGATGTAAGAAATATCGGTTTATATCGTATTCAAATCATCAATGAAAAAAAGGCTATAATGCATTGGCAAATTCACAAGCGTGGTGCGCAGCATTACGAAATTTTGAAAGATTCACAAAAACCTATAGAAGTAGCAGTCGTTATAGGTTCGGATCCTGGTACCATATTCAGTAGTATTGCTCCTGTTCCAGAAGGTTTAGATAAATTTCTATTTGCTGGCATTTCGAGAAAAAAGGGTATAAAACTTGTAAAATGTACAACTGTAAATTTGGAGGTTCCAGCAAATGCTGAAATTGTTTTTGAAGGGATAGTTGATCCAAATAAACTTGAAGTTGAAGGCCCATTTGGGGATCATACTGGTTATTATACCCCTACTGATCTGTTTCCAACATTCACCTTAACTGGAATTATGCAAAAAGAAAAACCTATTTATTTAACAACTGTCGTTGGAAAGCCTATTCTTGAAGATGCATTCTTTGGTAAGGTGATTGAAAAGTCTTTCCTTCCCCTAGTTCGGATGTTTCAACCTGAGGTTGTTGACTTTTCAATGCCACCTGCAGGATGGTTCCAGGGTCTTGCTATTATCTCTATACGGAAAAGATATCCAGGCCAGGCTAAAAAAGTAATGATGGGACTTTGGGGTATGGGACAACTATCCTTAACCAAAATGTTTGTTATAGTAGATCACGATATAGATGTTAATAATATTAATGAGGTTATTTGGGCTATTACAACAAAAGCAGATCCTAAACGGGACATTATTATAATTGAAAATGCTCCAACCGATACTCTAGATCCTGCTTCTCATTTAGTTAATCTTGGTTCGAAGATGGGTATTGATGCTACTACTACATGGAAAGAAGAAGGATATGAAAGAGAAATTCAAGAGGAAGTAAAAGTTGATGAGGAAACAAAGGTTTTGGTTGATAATAAATGGTTCAAATATGGATTTGAATAGTCTATCAATTTTATTCTTCTATTTATTTTTTTCTTTTATAGAATTGGATATTTATTAATTATGCTCAAATTTTTAGTTTGTATTCTATTGAAGCTTTATATCTCGGTAAATTTAAGAAGAAATAATTAGGAAAGATAATGTCTAAAAAAGACAAAATCAAATTAAATGATTTGCAAATAAGAACACCAAAATGTGAAAGCCTTGATGAGGGAACTTTTGCATTTTTAAATTGGATGAATTGCAAATCTTTTATAGGAAAGAATGAAGATTATAAAAAGAACCCTCCTTTAGTTTTAAAACATGTTAATTTTCCATATGTAACACTCGTTAAACTTTTTGATAGGTTTTTGAATTCTGATATAATTGTTGATATTGTAGATGGAGTCCCTCTTTGTAAAAGCTGTATATCAGATGATTGTTCTCATATTGGTTTTACTATTTGTTTAAAGCAATTGATTGATAGAGAAAGTTACAAGTCAAATGAGGAGCTTTTAAAATAAAACCGGTAAGATAAGATTATGAAATGAAATTCTAAAATTCTGCAAAATCTATGGTTTTATATTAGTAGTTGTCAACACTACTATTGAGAATCCTATATTGTTTAAATCAAACAGATAGGTTTTAAAAAAGATCTTATTTATCTTTTAAATTAAATAAAAAATGCAATATAAATTTGCTAACTTTTTATAAATCATGATTATCTATCTGATGTATTCAAAACATAAAGTAGTAGTAGATTTGCAATTTCATCACTTTTACTAATTGTTTTACATTAAAATTAATATTTAATTTCTAATAGATTGCTTTAACTATGTTTATGATTTCATATTCATATATTTTTTACTTTACATAAATAAAATATAAAACAACGATTGTTCTTATACCATAATATCTTTGCCATTTATCCAAACCTATTATAAGAGTTCCTATTTCTTTTATGATAATATTTTTATAGTAAAATGTATAAATTTTTATAATGAGTTTAAATGTAAAAGACGAGTCTGTTACAAATGTGACTTCTGACAATAACGATAAAGTTAAAAAAAAAACAGGGACAGATGATTACGATCATGTTCCAAATATAGTTGCCTTAGAAGTATTAGAAAAAAATGGTGTTAATATTGAAAGATTGAAAGAATTAATAACAAAGGGTGTAGGAGCAGAATTCACCACATACTATTATTATACAATATTAAGAATGCATTGCACTGGCCTAGATGGTGAAGGTATTAAAGAAATAGTCGAGGATGCAAGAATAGAAGATAGAAATCACTTTGAAGCTATGGTCCCAAGATTGTATGAATTAGGAGGAAGTCTACCACGAGATATTAGAGATTTTGCAACTCAGGCAGGTTGTCCTGACGCATACCTACCAGATAACTGGAAAGACCTATCATCAATTATCAAAGTTCTATTGGAGGCAGAACAATGTGCTATCAGATCTTGGGGTGAAGTTTGTGACATGACTTCTGGAAAGGATCCAAGGACTTATGACATAGCCCAACGAATAATGCAAGAAGAAATAGAACATGAAGCATGGTTCATTGAGTTAATTTCTAAAAGACCCTCAGGTCACTTTAGACGAAACTTTCCTGGACAATCACCGCATACTGCAGGTTCGGGCGGTCTTATCCATCTATAATTTTTTTATACTATTTGATAGCAACTTGATCTTTAAAATTTTGTTTTTTTTATTCTGAATAAAAGATTTTTTATTATTATTGATTAAGATAAAAATTTTTTGTTTTTATTGTACTGTTCATGTATACATATTGATAATGCACCTCAAGGATAATATTTTATAGTGTGGATTTTTTAATAGATTATGATAACTTTGCATTTAAGTAATAGAAGAATAGGTGAATTATTGATGGCAGTATCAGGTATTGGTCTTGCTATTGGTGCAGGATTAATCGGAGTTCCACCAGTAGCTTATGCTGGACTATGTATTTCAGGCCTGGGCATTGTGTCTATGATATGGCGATAGATTAAAAATCGATTTACTCTTAATTAAATTTTATACATTTTATCTAAATAAAATAAAAAAAATTATAATAACATTTAATTATCTTGTAATTTATAAAAAACGAATATTGTCAAATCCGGGATTAGGAGCCGCTGGTTCCTCTATCCATCCTCAGCAAAAACTAGTTCGCTCATTGAATTTAGTTGACGTTGTAATGCTTGGCATAGCCGCAATGATTGGTGGATCCATTTTTGTTTTAACCGGACCAGCTATTGGGCTTGCTGGTACGGCAGTTATTTTTGCTCTTATTATTAATGCATGTATTACATTATTTACTGCAATGGGTTATGCGGAGCTTGGTTCAGCTCTTCCAGAAGCTGGCGGTGGTTATCTTTGGGTAAGAGAAGGACTTCCAAGACCTAATGCTTTTTTTAGCGGTTGGATGGCTTGGTTTGCACATATTGTCGCAGGGAGTCTATATTCTGTTGGTTTTGGTTCCTTTGTTTCCAGTTTTTTACAGATGATAAATTTTGTAGATTCGAATACCGCCACGATTATCCATCTTGACAAAATTATTGCATTAATTTCTATAATTACAATTGGGTTTGTTAATATCCGAGGAGTTTCAGAAACCGGAAAAGCAGGTACAATTGTTACAATAGTACAACTAGGATCTATTGTAGCTTTAATTGTAGCTGGTCTATGGACAATGAGCAGTCATCCTCAATGGACCTCAAATTTTAAAGATTTTTTGCCTAATGGGTTTACCGGATTAGTTTCTGCAATGGGACTCATGTTTATTGCTTTTGAAGGATATGAAATAATTGTTCAAACAGGGGATGAAGTAAAAAATCCTAAACGAAATTTGCCAAGGGCTATTTTTATTTCGCTTGGTTTAGTTGTAGTTCTCTATTGTTTAGTTGCATTTGTTTCCATAGGCGCGGTATATTTGCCAAATAATTCACCATCCTGGAAGTTTATAGGAGAAAATGGAGGTTTGGGAATTTCAAAAGCAGCAGAATTTTTTATGCCTTATGGGGGAATAGTTGTGTTGGTTGGTGGTATCGTATCTACCTTAGCAGCACTTAATGCAACTACTTTTTCATCCTCAAGAGTTGCATTTGCAATGGGCAAGCATTATAATTTACCAGCAAAATTGAGTTCTATTCATTTAAAGTTCAAAACACCTTACATTGCAACTATTATCTCTTGTATAGTTATGGTTGTAATGGCAACTTTTCTTCCATTAGAACAAATTGCAGTAGCTGCCGCTGTTGTTTTTCTTTTATTATTTACTCAGGTAAACATAGCTGTTATTTCAATTAGAAGAATGTATGGGAATAAATTACATTATGGTTTCAAAACTCCATTTTTTCCATATGTTTCCATAATAGGCATCATATTGAATTTAATCCTTGCTGTATATCTACTTGTTACTCAACCAATAAGCTGGGGTATAAGTATATTGTGGATAATAATAGGTTTTATAGTTTACCGTCTTTATACTTTTAAAAAAGAATTAGATCATTATGCCCATCTTGTAACCAGTGAGGGTGATTTAACAAGAAAAGATTACAGAATATTAATTCCTTATACCCCCGAAAACCCTGACCGATTAATTAGATATGGATTATGTGTTGCTAAAAAGGAAGATGGTGAAATAAATATATTAAGGGTTATTACAGTCCCAACGCAAACTCCTCTTAACGCTGGAGTTGCTTTTGCTCAATCCGCACGTAAGTCTTTTGATCCTTTACATGAAATTATTGAAAAAGAAAATGTTCTAAGTCATTACTTTGTTAAAATATCTCATGATTATAATGATGCTATATTGGTTACGATTGAAGAGCAAAAGATTGATCTATTAATAACTGATCTTAGGACTTTTATCAATAATAGAAAATTACAGACATTGATAACTCATGATATGTTATTGATACAAACAAGAGGAGATGATGAGGGATTGGTTTTTGACAATCGTTCTAATAAAATTCAATCTTCCACCTCATCATATTCATTATCATTATATGCTCCTGCTATCAATACCAATTCTGAAAAAAATGATGCTTATTCAAATACGGAAACAAGACAAAACTCTAATCTACATCATAAACAAAAAAATCTTTTAGTAATTTATGATCATGAAACTAGATCGGAATTGTTATCAAAAATAATAACATGGATAGAAACATGCGGTAATTATTTTGTTACTATTCTTTCAATTAGAAATAATGACTTTAAAAATAATTTAAATGGGGCGGAAAAAGAAATAACATGTCTAGGCAAAGATGATAAAAATGATAATGAGTGGAAATATATTGATTTTGAAAACGAAGACTTTCATTTAACTCACCGAACAGTTATGCAATATAATTATTTTAATATTGATATTAATATGGATAATTTTGAAAATGGAAAGTTTGCATCAGGTGTTATCTTATCCTTAATCAATACTTATAGACCTGATTTAATTATCTTTGGTTCAAAAATTGGAAAGTATAATTTTATTTCAAACACTGAAAATAATGTATTATTTAATCAGATTAATTATCCATTTATTATTTCTAGAGATTATGATTTACCTGGCGTTGGAATTATGAAAAACTCATTTGAAAAGATCGGATTGGCAAGTCTTGTTGAATATTCAATTTCCAAATTATTTAAAAGATAATTTATCATTATAAACACAGTTTTTTTTATTACAAATGAAATTGTGATGTTATATAACAGTATATTGTCCAAAATGGAAAATGCTTGTCTATAAAATATAACATAATTTAATTAATAATTAAGGCTAATTTTTCTATAAAATAATAAATCATAAAAAATAAATGGTAAACCCTACAGAATCTATATTTTTTTTTAGATATGTAAAAATAATAGATAAAAAAAACTGTCAAATTTTTGTGTTGTTTTAGAATACAAAAATTATAATCTTTAACTTTATCTTGTCAAAGAGTATTGCTTAATACGAGTTTGAAAAGATAATACATATACAACTATAATTTTTTGTTATCATATTTGACTATGTTGCACGTATTTATTGGTTTAAGATAGAATTTTTTTTATTATGGTTATTCGTAAACTGGAAAAAAAGCATGATTGGTAATACCTGAAATTGAAAGCAAAGTAGAATCTGTTTTAAAATAATACATGGGAAAATAGATAAATAACAATTTTCTATTCTTTTAATTTTTCACTTTTATAAGTTGAATTTTTAAAATCCCAGCATTTTCTGCATAATTGTCCCTTTATTTTCCATTCCGGTCGAGGATTGTACCGGTAGAATTTTAATTTTGAATCACATGTAATACAGTAATTTATCATTTTTTCATACTCTATTTCTTTAACTTTATAACAATTAAAACAAAATTTTATGTTTTTATCCATATTCCATTTCCAATGCGGTTTTTTCCACTCATCTCCTAGATTTTCCTTGCAACGAGTGCAGATATCTTCATTCTCTATTTCTATACCTTTTTCATCTTCTGTTTCTTCTTGTAATGTTAATTTGTTTTCTTTATCTGAATTGGAATTTGGTTCTAAAAATTTTCCATCATTCTTTACATTCCTATTATGATTTGTATTTTCCCTTTTTTCTTCCTTTTCTTCATCATCGTTTTGTACTGATAAATCAAATATTGAATTTTCATTTTGCAATTTTATTTTATCTTTATTCTCATGAGCAGTAATTTTTTTTTTAAAAGAAAATTTCAAATCCTACCTAATATTATTTCATTTATAATATTTGAATATTTTATTATAATTATTTTATTTAATACTGATGATATGTTGACGACAAAATATTTAATTTTTAGTTTGTTATTAATATTATATTGTTATCTATTTCTCACTATGACATCCTTCACATAAAACAAGATGCATCTTCTGATGAAATAAAAAGATCTTTCAGAAATCTTGCATTAAAATACCATCCTGATAAAAATAAAAGTTCCGACTCCAAAGAAAAATTCTTAAGAATAGTGGAAGCTTATGAAATTCTTTCTGACGAGGGTTCTAGAAAAAAATATGATTTAATGTTTCAAAGCACTAGTGGGCTAGCAAATAGTGCAAATTATTCCACTCACTGGACCCCTCCTGCTGATTATGCTAAATATTATAGTTATAATGATATAAAAAATTGGTATATTCAAAATAATGATGTTAGGGGAGGAATGTGGGACATAGGTGAAAAAGACAATAAGGGGATGTGGAGAACAACATTAATATTGTTCGGATCTCTTGCCGTTGTATCCTTGTTTATTATTGTACTATCAAAATAAATAGTTGACAGAGAGACTAATCTCATTAATTTGTAAATATATGTGGAAAATATGAAAGTGAAGTAGATTTTTAATGTTTTTTGTGTTAAATTATCTCACTATCTTTTGCAAATAATTTTTTTTCTATTGACAATATATTGAAAGTCTTTACAATACGTTTATTCAGACTTTGTTAAAAAATAAATATTATTTTGAATAGATATCTCTTAATATACTTCGGTATAATATAGTATATTTTCAAAGATGATCTTCATATCTGCAGATTAAATTTTATACATTAAAAATTTATTAATTTAAGGAAAGTAAATTAAAAAAACAACTTTTATTATAGAATTGCATTACAAAAGATTACACGTACCAGTAATGATCAAGATTATAGAGAAATTCTTGATAGGATAAGTTTGTATAATAATTGAATTTTAATATCCATTATTACAACATTTATTATTATAATCCTTTAAATAAATTTGTAAAAAAATTATTATCTGGCGATGATGACTGAGATTGTATTAGAGGAACGTTTAAGTCAATTGAACCTATAGCAAAAGGTATTTCGTTTTTATATATTTGCAAGATAATTCTATCTGTTCCATTATTGGGAAATATGTAATTAACAAAAAATTTATTGTCTGTTATATTTTGTTGCCCAAATTTGAATATTCTGCCATCGCTATCAGCCATAGTTACCTTTGCAGTCAGATTTGCAAAATTAGTATTAATGGAATTATTTAATTTTTTTACTTCAAAAGAGATCTTTGTACTTTTATCAACTATCGGTATTTTGGGATCGAGTGTGACTGTTATATTTAAGTTATCTTTTTTTACTTATCCAAGAATTGACTTTATCAATATTCTGTTTTGATGAAATTTGTGAAAAAGACGAATTTATTGTGATAAATGCATTAATATTATTAAAGCTAATTAATAAGATTAAAAAAGATGAAACAATAATTATGGATTTAAACACACTATTATTACTAATTCACTATTATATAATATCTATATGGTTTTTTATAAATATAATTTTCTCATTCTTATCGCATAGCTGCCAAATTTTATAGACAGCTATCAGATAATATATTTTCTATTTGTTTATTATGAATACAACTTGATTCTCACTAAAAAATAAAACTTTCTGTTCCTTTATTTAAATCTCCTTTTTTGTTACAATATTCAATTAAAATGTTATAATCTATATCCGATATAACGCAGATGTGTATGAAATTAATTCTTTTGGTTGATGTGTTTAATTTTTTTTATAAAGAAATTAGAATTATAGATCCCTTAATACATTGACTACAAGAATATCAATTTATAATATGATATATAATCGATTTTGATATTTCTTCTTCTAATATGTAAAATTTTTTATTGTATCAATCTAGTGTAACTATATATTGACCATTGTAAATAAATTAATCAATAATACATATATGAATTAAGATGTTGAAGATGAAAGTAGATTTATCAACACCACAATAACTGATGGTCCATATATTTTAACGCCATCAAGTACCATATCTACTATATCGTCCTTTGCTTTGTCTTTAAGATTTTTCCATACACCTTTTAACCAGTCTTTGATTTCTTTATTTCCTTCCAATTTATCTATATCTTCTTCAAATAATTTTTTATCTTGTATTTTATCTGAAAGGGCGGAGAAGATTTGTTTTACTAAAATGATTCCATCAATGGTTATAAAAAATAGCGTATTTTCTTTATCTTGTAGGTTATCAATAGATATTCCTATAAGGCGATTGTATTCTAATATTTTTATTTGATTATAAATATGCTCTTCATTTATTCTCATATCTGGTAAGATAGAAGATGGAATGAGTAAAGATATGTCTCTTAAAGATATTGAAACGTGATGTGAGAATTCTGAATAAACGGCTTTACTAGATCTTATGATATTATTAATAATCTCTTTCTTTTGCGTCTCTTTTACCTCTTCTGAATAGAGATAAGTTAAGATAAAAATCTGAATTGGTGTAATTGGTACTTCCTCTTCAAATTTTTTTTCTTCTTTTGTTATATCCCTATCATAATTACTCATTTTTCTTTAATCCTTTCAAATTATCCTTGATTTCGATACAAATTATATGTATAAACAGAATTCTTCCTACCATTATTATTAATTAGACTACTTTATATGACTACCGATATAATATAATAAAAACGATCTATCGTATTATACTCAGGAATAAGTTTGATACCTTTTCAAAAAAATATGTGCCTATAAATATCATCATTGAAAATAGTCCAAATAAAATTATGCAAATATTGTATATGGTTCAAAATTAAAATTTTTTTATTTAAATTTATCCATTATTGATTAATTTTTTACTATAGTGTAAGAATTGCTCAAAATAATTTGCTATTGATTCATTACCAAGATGTTGGCTCAAATCTATAAAATCGGGTAAAAAGAATTGAATATTACAATACTGACTCTTATTACAATAGGCATATCTTAAAAGATTGATAATTTCAATATATCTATAATAATCTATGCAATCAAAATAACAGATTTGAATTACTGGATTTTTAAAAAAATTATCCATGTTATTGATTATGTTAATTATTAATAATCCATTGATCTTATTTATCTCGTCAATAATCATCAATATTTTATTATTACTTATCAGTGAAAATAAACTGGAATAAGTATTTTCAAATTTATAGAACTTCCATGAATTAAAATATCTATTATGTAAGTATTCTGAAATCTTGGAATTACATAAATAATCCATAATTGTAGAAATATCCCCTGGATTAGGAATTTTAAGTTTTAATTTTTGTGTTAATGGTGAAAAATTGATCTCATCTTTTTTTCCTAATGTTACATTGTAATATTTGAATACAAATAGTTGAGAAAAACCCTGTTTCTCTAGCATTTTTTGTGAAGCAATGTTATTAAAAGATACTAATGCATTTGCCTCTTTAATGTCCTTTTTAATGCCAAAATTTAGCATGTAGTTTAATAAAGAAGAAGCTATGCCTCGGTTTCTGTAATTTTTATCAACTCTTACTCCTTCAATCCACAAAGAATTGTAAGGACAAAAACTAATATGCGATATTGCAATAGGATGTACCTTTGAATTATCTTTATTATAGACCTCTGAAACAAGTAATAAACCCGATGAATCGCTAATCCATGAATCCCATACTCTGTCAATATAGTCGCCCCATTCAAATGTATTTTTACAAAAATTAAGCACCTCTTTTTTATCCGAATTATTGGCCGTGCGAATTTTCATTTAAAAGATTATGTGATTAAAATAAAAATATAATTCTTGGGAATCTAGTATAAATGTATAATTTGTGATTTCTGATTTCTGATCCTGATTCAAATAATTTTTATTCTTTCGTGCTAGATGATGTTTCCCATAAATAGGTAACACTTTTTTTATTTTTTATATAATTATAGGGTAACATTGAATAGCAGTAAATTAATGCCAAAGAATATTTAGGATAACGAAATGCATTTTTGATGAACTCCTTTAAAAGTATAAAAAAAGATACTTCGAATGAAAACTTTTTTGTATATTTTTTTATTTGCCTATGTCCAATTATGGATCTTGTTACTTGGCTTAAAAAATCGGACATAGTTAAAGGGGTTTTAAAATATATTATAGCTTCATCGTTATAGACGACATTTTTCTTTTTTTCTAAAATTTTACATTGAAGATATAAATCAATTGCAATTATATCGGATGGAATTTCTAAATCTTTAACCTCCTTTGAATTCAATGCTAATGCTCTTCCCATTGTTGTGTATTGAGAAATTCCATGCTGCCTTACAGATCTTAACCAAAATGCTATGAAAGCAGATGCTTTTGAAAATATGTTATTGTTTTTAATAATTGGTAATGTATTTGATGCGCAGAGACCTGTATCCTCATTTATTTTATTGGATAAATTATTAATACAATTTTTGTCAAGTTCTATATCTGCATCTAATAGAACAATTACTTCTCCATGAGATCTTTTAAAAATTGTATTCCATGCATTACTTGCACCCATTCTTCTATTGTTATGAAGTATTTCGATATTTACTTGTGGGTTTTCCATTTTTAGTTTTTTTATTAAATTTGGTGTATCATCATCTGAATCGTCGACAAATAGTATTTTTTCAATTGTATTTAATCCGAAATTTTGTTTTTGTAATGATTCGAAAAATTTTAAAATATTCTTTTCTTCATTAAACGTTGGTATACCTATAGTTATTTCTTTTTTGTTCATCTTAATCTTATTGAAAGTTCTTAAGACGAGTTGATATTTTCAACTATTTTATCTGCTAGAATTTTTAATTCTTCAATATTTGCAATTTTTCTCATTGGCCACTGGCCCTTTATTTTTTCTATTGAAAAACGAGGGACTATATGTACATGTACATGAGGTATTATTTGATTTGCAGATCTACCATTATTTTGACTCACATTAAAGCCATTTCCATCTATTGTACTTATAATTGACTTTGCTATTTGTGGAACCAAGGAGTACATTTCGCCAACCAAATTTAATGGCATTTCTAAAATGGTATTAAAATGATCTTTTGGAATTAATAAAGCATGTCCATAATTAATTGGATATCTATCTAAAAATACTAAAAACTTTTCATCTTCATAAATAATAGCATTAGGAATGCTTTTATTGATTATTTTACAAAAAATACATTTTTCATTGGATTTATTCATCTTCGATGAAATATTATTTAACGAAGTATTTAATTTACTATTTTAATTCATTAATATACCTTACCATATTTTTATTATCCATTAGAGTTCATTTTAAATAGCTCGAAAATTTTTTAACTGTATGGGTGAATCAATAGAGATAGAAGATTTCACTTTGAACTTTTCTTTCCCTTGTCCAAAGTGTGAATATCTTAATGAACTGCAAGCAAATGAGCTCCATAATAATAGTATTGAGTGTGGGATGTGTGAAACTATTTTTAAATTTGAGGGCTTGGATTTAATAAAAATAATGGCAAACCTTGAATAGCAAAAATAGAATAAGTTTTTATTTTATATTTTTATTTTAAATGAATATAATGGTTTTACCAAGTAGAAAAACAGTAGAAGGATCATCGAGATCGCCTAACCGAGCAATGTATAAAGCGATGGGTCTTACGGATGAAGATTTAAGTAGACCTCTAGTAGGTGTTTCCAGCACTTGTAATGAAGCTACTCCATGTAATATTCATTTAGGAAAATTAGCTCAAAAAGCAAAAGATGGGGTTAAAGATTCAGGTAATACCGCTCGCGAATTTACAACTATTGCAGTTTCAGATGGTATTGCAATGGGCCACGAAGGTATGAAGTCTTCCTTAATAAGTAGGGAAATAATTGCAGATTCTATTGAAATAATGATGCGTGCTCATCAATATGATGCCCTCGTTGGAATTTCTGGATGTGATAAAAGCTTACCTGGAACATTGATGGCTATGGCTAGACTTAACCTTCCGTCGGTTTTTGTATATGGCGGTACCATACTGCCAGGTATTTGGAACGGTAAACCTGTTACCGTTCAAGACGTTTATGAAGCTGTGGGAACTTATGATGCTGGCAATATGAGCCTTGAACAGCTAACTAGTTTAGAGAATGTAGCCTGTCCCTCTGCTGGCTCGTGTGCTGGTATGTATACTGCTAATACTATGGCATCAATTAGCGAAGCAATAGGAATGTCTTTGCCTGGTAGTGCAACCCCGATTGCAGAAAGTGATATAAGATATAAAATTTGTTATGATACTGGTAAATCTATAGATCAACTTATAAAAAATGACATAAAACCGCGAGATATTATGAAATATGAAGCATTTGAAAATGCAATTATTATGGCTAATGCCATAGGTGGTTCAACTAATATGGTTTTGCATTTATTAGCGTTATCAAGGGAGGCTAATGTAAATTTAGATTTAAAGGATTTTGAAGTAATAAGAAAAAAAACCCCCCATATAGCCAATATGAGGCCTGGAGGTAATTATGTGATGCTCGATCTTGATAATATAGGGGGCATTCCTGTAATTCTGAAATCCCTCCTTGATAAAGGAATAATACATGGAGATGTGTTGACAGTCACTGGAAAAACCATGAAAGAAAATCTTATCTCGTACAATTTTTCAAAATCTACAACATATTTAAAAAATAAACAAAACGAATATAATAAAATTCTAAAACCCGTAGACAATCCCATACATGATGAAGGAACTATAAAGATATTATTTGGCAATTTGGCGCCAGAGGGTGCTGTAGTGAAAATAGCAGGTTTGAATTCTGAAAGATTTATGGGATATGCTAAAGTTTATAATTCTGAAGAGTCAGCATTCGAAGCCATTTCAAATCGAGAAATCATTGAAGGTGATGTCATAATAATTAGGTATGAAGGTCCCAAAGGAGGACCTGGAATGAGAGAGATGTTGGCGGTTACAGCTGCACTAGTTGGCCAGGGATTGGGTGAAAAAGTTGCGATGCTGACTGATGGCAGGTTTTCTGGTGCAACTAGAGGATTCATGATTGGCCATGTATCACCAGAAGCCATGGCTGGTGGACCAATCTCGATAGTAAAAAATGGTGATAGGGTTAAAATTGATTTAGTAAAGGGAACCATAAATCTCAAAATTTCAGATAAAGAATTTTCAAAAAGAATTAGAAAATTAAAAACTATTAAAATACGGTACAAATATGGTGCATTAGCTAAATATGCTACTTTAGTTCAATCTGCATCTGAAGGTGCCATTACCCTGCCAATATTAAAACAAATAAAACCGGCAAAATTTAAAAACTAATTTTTTATTTTGATTAAATCTATTGTCCCATACAGGGGAGCTTCATGAAAATGATGCGCAATTTCTTTATCTAATATTGCTATTTGAATTAGTTCAAAATTATTGAGAGTTAACAAAACATCTACTGTTTTTTTAGTTGTATTTGTGCCTGTATAATAATCTAATTGACCTTTTATTGCTATACTTTCATCATTTCCCAAGAATAGTTTTTCTTTTGAGGTAAAGTTATTCATAGACTCCGTGTGAAAATCATTACCATTGACTGCAGTCCTAATAAATTTAGTTGCAAAATTCGTAATATTTCCATTTTGCACCTCCAACTTCCACGTTCCTGAAATCAAAATTATATCATTATTATTTTTCGATTTTGAATCAATTTGAGTATTTGTATTGTTTATGGTTGGGTTGCCATTATGTATTGATTCTATTATTATTCCAGACAATAGTGAAACCAAATTATCAGAAAATTTGTTAGATTCATTTGATTGTGCTTCTGTTGTATTGGCTGAAAGTGATTTTGCGATAGGGAATAATGATTGTTGCTTCTGTTGTATTGAGAGTACAGGTGTTGTATTGGAATTGTTGACTGATGAGCTTTCTTCTCCTATTTTTGCGAAGTTGATTTTATTGTTAGAACTGTTTATTAATTGTGGTGTAACATAATTACTATTATTCAAAAAAATAGATGACATATTTGGGGGGGTAGTTGAAATCAAAGATCCTTCAATAGAAAATGTATCATTTATCATTAATTTATTATTTTTAAAAATATCTTTTTTTAATGAGCTGTCATGAACAGCAGAATGTGTTTGACCGTCAATATAAAAAATATTATTACAGCTAAAATATAAGACAAGTAAAAAACAAATAAAAATAACCTTTATTATATATCTCAATAATTCATTTTTATATAAATTATTTTTTATAAAATCTTTTCTTTTATATTAATATATAAAATTATAGATTTAAATTTCATTTAAAAATATATAATTGTAAAGAACGATATGTTAGATAAATTAGAATTATTTGCTTATTTCAAAAAATATAATAACACTGAATTTTCTAAAGAAGAGATCATCAATATTTTTTCAAAATCTATTGAAGATGAAAATGAAATAGATGAATTTTTATCAGAATTAGAGGTAGAATCCACTTTTACATCGCCATCAAATCTAGATGTAAAATGCAAAGCAGGAACTGTTTTCTATAAGTGGAATAATAATAATTCATTGTAAGTTTAAGTGCCTAAAAATTGCAAGAATCCTCTGATTAGTAAATATATCATCACTATTAAATTATATTAGAACTCTTGCATAATTACTTGTAAACAGCTTTATGACCAATCGTAATTCATCAACCTGTTCTCTCTTTGCTTTCATACGAGATGTTATCCAAAAAACCATTGCTTTTTAAATCATTCACCGGCCTTACAGTACAA
>JBBRRG010000009.1:0-15945 GCA_038200895.1 Candidatus Nitrosocosmicus sp.
GGTCTTTTAATTGGAATAGGTGAAAGCTTATCTGATATCATTAAATCGCTATTACTCATAAAAGAATTAAATGATAAATATGGGAATATCCAGGAAGTAATAATTCAAAATTTTGCACCTAAAACTGGAACTGATATGGAAAGTTTTAACCCTCCCTCAGATAATTATTTTCTAAAATGTGTAGCGATTTCTAGAATTTTATTAAATAATATTAATATTCAGGTTCCTCCAAATCTCAATCCTAATAGATATTCTAGATATCTGGATGCTGGAATAAATGACTGGGGAGGAATATCCCCTTTGACCCCTGATTATGTTAATCCTGAATATCCATGGCCCACAATAAATGACGTGCAACAGATCACAAAAATTAAAGGATTTTCCTTGCGGGCTAGATTGCCAATATACCCTGAATTTATTAGTAACCAAGATAAATATAATTTTTTTATACCAAACGTTCTTAGAGAATATATTGAAGCTTTAATAGATAACACAGGATTAGTTAAAGAGGATTACATACAATGAATATTGATACTATATTAAAAAATATAGATCCAGAAATCTCAACTATTTTGGATAAATCACTTGATTACAAAGAAATTTCAAATTCTGATGCGATAAAGCTCTTTAATAGCAAAGACCTAGAATTATCTTTAATTTCGTTAATTGCTGATGAATTAAGAAGAAGAGAAAATGGAAATGTCGTGACCTATGTAATTAATAGAAACATCAATTTCACAAATGTATGTATAAAACAGTGTGGGTTTTGTGCATTCAGCAGAGATTTCAGACAAGAAGAAGGATATATTTTGCCAATTGAAGAGATAGTTTCAAGAGCTAAAGAAGCATGGAAATACGGGGCTACCGAGGTTTGTATTCAGGCAGGCTTACCACCAAATATGGATGGATATTTATATGTAAATATTTGTAAAGCTATAAAAAAAGAGTTACCGGATATTCATATTCATGCTTTTTCTCCAGAGGAAATTCTTTATGCCTCATTGAAAACTAATATAACTATTGAAGAATACTTAAAAATGTTAAAGGAAGCTGGAATAGGAAGCTTGCCTGGGACATCCGCTGAAATTCTTGTCAAAGAAATTAGAAATAAAATATCTCCGGGAAGAATAAGTGTAGAAGACTGGATAAAAGTCGTAACAACCGCTCATAAGCTAGATATCCCCACTACATCAACTATTATGTACGGTCATATAGAAACATACAATGATATAGTAATACATTTAGATATACTCAGGAAAATTCAAAAAGAAACAAACCGTTTTACCGAATTTGTCCCATTAAGTTTTATTCATTTAGAATCACCAATGTATCATTTGGGTGTTATCCCAGGTATGAAATCTGGAGCAGAAGGTGTTGAAATTCTGAAGATGCATGCAATTTCAAGGATTTACTTTGATCAACTTATAAAAAATATTCAGGTATCGTGGGTAAAAGAAGGTCAAAAGTTGTCTCAAATAATGTTGGGTTCTGGTGCTAACGATTTGGGAGGCTGTTTAATAAATGAAAGTATATCTACCTCAGCAGGATCCTTATATGGACAACTGATGAGGCCTAAAGAAATGAGAAAACTCACAAGTTCTGCAGGAAAAGTTCCAGCTCAAAGAACATCGAATTACAAAATTATTAAACAGTTTGAATCTAAAGAAGAAATAGAATATGAATCAAATTTAGATAAAATCGATCCTACTGGATTCGGGTCATATAAAGAGTTGATAACTCTAAATAAATTTAGATATAAAAAAAATAAATAGTTTCAGATTTACTTACATTAATTTTTTTTGTAATGAATTTTATAAACAAGGCAAAAATCTTTATATTTGATTTTAAAAAAAATAAAAGTTGTTTTTAGATAAAAGTAGAAATGAATTTGGAAACGACATATCAGTAGGTTTAAGTAATATAATTCAAAAAACTACTCCATCAAAATATCTTTATGATGAAATAGGATCTGAATTATTTGAAAAAATTACTTTACAACCTGAATATTACCCAACAAAAACAGAAATAAAAATCCTTGAAAACTATTCAAATGAAATAATAAAAAGATTTCAAAAAGAGACTGTATTAATAGAGTTAGGAAGTGGTAGTTCAAAAAAAACCAAATTTTTACTTAATGAAGTTTTAAAAAAACAAGACCAATTATATTATTTTCCTATTGACATATCTTTTAATTTCTTAGCTTCTGTTGTTTCAAACCTTGAAAATTCTTTAAAAAATGTTATTGTTAAAGGCATCCCTTATGAATACATTGATGGTATCAACCATTGCAATAATATTTTATTTGAAAATAATATTGAAATTAAAAATATATCTAGGTTGATTATATTTTTGGGATCAAGTATTGGTAATTTCGAGATAGATGATGCAAGAAATTTTTTAAAAGATGTTAGATTACACATCACTAATGATGATTTTTTATTGGTAGGATTTGATTTGATAAAAGATATTTCAGTAATGGAATCTGCTTATAATGATGCTAATAGTATTACGGCCATGTTTAATTTGAATTTACTAAATAGGATTAATAAAGAACTAGGTGGAAATTTTATTATTAATAATTTTTCTCATAAAGCATTTTACAATATGGACAAAAAAAGAATCGAAATGCATCTTGTATCAAATAAAGAACAACAAGTATTCATTTCCTCTTTAAATAAAGAAGTAGTTTTTAGAAAAAATGAAACTATCCATACTGAAAGTTCTTATAAATACAGTCCTGATGATATCCTTAGACTAATTAAAAGAGCAGGATTTTCAATTGAAAGAGAGTTTTTTGATGAAAATAATTGGTATGAGCTGATATTATTGAGACCAAATTAAAAATTTATTATATAATCCAAAAAAATAATTGGAGTAAATCATTTAGAAAAACTATTCGAAGAATCAAATGACTCTTTCTGTCTATCTATATCTTCTTTTTCTATTTTTTTAAAAATAGGTTCTATATTTTGGCTCAGTGAATGACCATCTTCAACGAGTATTTCAGATGAGGAGTACCAATCTTGTTCTGATAAAATACTGTCGTATCCTAGTTGATGCCAAATCTTCTCAGCAGAAACCGGAATAATAGGGTATAAAATTATTGCCAAAGCTCTTGTTGCATTAATTGATAGCCATACTGTATTATTCGAATTGGAGTTTGGTTTCCACGGTTGTTTATTTTGAAAATACTGGTTGAAAAAAGTACTAAATTGTAAAATTCGTTTAATTGCTTTATCAATACTATTACTATATAACAAATTTCCAACCTCAAATGCAATTTTTTTAATTTCGTCTAATGCATGTTTATCCATTTCATCTAATTCAAATGGGGATGGCACAATACAATTAAATTGTTTTTTTGTAAATGAGAATGTTCTATTAATAAAATTACCTATATTAGAAATTAGTTCGTTATTTATTTTCTCATAAAAGTTATCCCAATCAAAATTAATATCTGATTGTGAATAAGGGATGATGGAAGAAAAATAAAATCTTAAATAATCCGGATAAAAATTTTTAACAAACTCTCCTAATCCTATATACCAGTTCTTACTTTTTGATAATTTTCTATTATGAAATAAAAGATGACCTCTGGTAATTATTTTATCCGGCAATTTATACTCATTATTAATCCCAATTCTAATAGAAGGAAGAAATAGATAGTGATGATAAACTATATCCTTTCCTATATAGTGATATATTTCCGATTCATTCCATAATTTTTTTCCATCTTTGTTTAATATGGTAGAAGCGAAAGTATCTAGTGATGAAATATAGCATAAATGATTATCAAACCATCCATAGAAAACCTTTCCTTCATTAGCTTTTGAATTATCTATGTTCGGTATTGGTACCCCCCAACCCAGATCTCTTGTAATATCCCAATCCTGTAGGCCTGATTCAATCCAATTCATTACATATTTTACAATATCTCGTTGCAAATTTTGATTATTTATTAACCAGCTTTCTAAATCCTTTGAAAAATCGGATAACTTAAAAAAATAATGGATACTTTCTTTTTTTATTGGACTATTTCCACAAATCGCACATTTTGGCTCCAAAATTTCTTCTGGAACTCTCCCACAAGATTCGCACAAATCCGAATACTGATTATCTGCATTGCAAAATGGACATTTTCCAATAACATATCTATCGGGTAAATATTTATCATCGTAAGGACAATAAAATTGGACTACTGGTTTTTTGATTATGTGGTTATTATCATATAGTTTTGAAAAAACATATTGAACAAATTCGATATTCTCCTTTGAACTAGTTTTATAAAAAAAATCAAAAGTTATCCCAATCGATTCAAAATCTCTTTTATCTTTTTCATTCCATATTCTAACGTATTCTTGTGGAGTTTTGCCTTCCTTTTCTGACTTTATCAAAATGGGAGTCCCAAAATCATCGGTTGCACAAATATGATAAATTTGATTTCCTGTTAATTTGATAAATCTAGTAAAAACATCTGCAGGTAGATAAGTTGAAGCGATATGTCCAATATGAATTTCCCCGTTTGCATATGGCAGTGCAGAAGTCAATATAATTTTTTTGCCTTTTATTTTGGTTAGATTGTTACTGTTATTGATATTATTTTTGTCTATTTTACTATAATTATCCGAATTAAGATTTTTATCATCTTTGTTAATAAATACATTGGAATGGTCAACAGAATTTAGATCAATATTACTTTTTTTATATAATGATGGATTACTCATGTATTTTCTTTCTTTTCATTATTAGTGATATTGAAAGAATTTTAATTTAACTAAAATAGCATAATATATGTATATTTTAAAAAACATTTAATAATTTTTAACTTATAACTATATATCCATTAAATGACTTGGGTAAAAATTGCAAATAAAGATGAGATTCATGAAGGAAATGGCAAAGAAGTAAATGTAAATGGCCAAAGAATTGCTCTATTTTTATCTAATAATAAATATTATGCTATTGAAGCGCTATGTAGACACCAAGATGGGTCTCTCGTCCCTGGAAAAGTGCAAGGAGAAATAGTTGAATGTCCATTACATTTTTGGCATTATAATATAAGAACAGGAGAACTATTAGATTATATAGACGGGGTAAAACTCAATACATTCGAAATTGAAGTAAGAAAAAACGAAATCTATCTTGATATTTAAATCTTCATTAAGAATACTTTAAATGAAATTATTTAATACTTTAACTAGCAAAATCGAAGAACTAAATTTTTTAAAAAAAACTGTTAGAATATATCTGTGTGGTGTTACGGTCTATGATGATTGTCATATTGGACATGCAAGAACTATAATAGTTTTTGATGTTTTGAGAAGATTTTTTCTATCTAGGAATTTTAATATTATATTTATCCAAAATTTTACTGATGTAGATGATAAAATAATAAATAAAGCAGAGGTTGAAAGCACCACGTATAACATAATTTCTGAAAAATACATCAAGAGTTATTTCAATGATTTTGATAAATTGAATGTTCTTAGAGCTTCTTTATATCCTCGAGCAACCAAGCATATTAGCGATATTATTGAATTTATCAATGGCTTAATAACAAAGGACAAAGCATATGTAGGTTTAAACGGAGTGTACTATAAGGTAAAATCATATCCATTTTATGGTAATCTTTCTAAGAAAATCAATGAATCGTTAGAAGCAGGTGCCCGTATAGAGATAGATGAAACCAAAGATGACCCTCGTGATTTTGCATTATGGAAATTTTCATCTAAAAAACCAAATTGGGACAGCCCTTGGGGAGCAGGTAGACCTGGATGGCATATTGAATGTTCTGCAATGGCGATAAAATATTTGGATAATAGTATTGACATCCATGGTGGAGGCCAGGACTTAATTTTTCCTCATCATGAAAATGAAATAGCTCAATCAGAAGGATTGTTTAATACCACTTTTGCGAAAATGTGGCTTCATATAGGGATGGTTACAATAAGATCAGAAAAAATGTCCAAGTCTGCAGGCAATACAATCAAAATATCCGATCTTTTAGAAAAGTTAAATCCTAATATAATCCGATTATTTTGTTTATCCTCTCATTATTCAAAACCTTTGGATTATTCTGATGAAGTTATTATGGAATTTCGAAATAGATGGGTACAAATAGAGAATGCATATTATGAATTAAAATATCGTATTGACAACAACTTGAATCTAAATCATAACTTGATTAATCCTAAGAATATTGAATATGCAATTTATAAAGATGAATGCAATGAAATTTTCTATGAATTTGAAAGTTTTATTGAAGATGATTTAAATTTTTCACATGCCTTGAAATCTTTTTTTAAATTTATTAATAAAATGAATAATATTTTTTCCACTGATGAAGGTAATAAAGACATCTATCCTTTTTCATATGAACTGTTGAAAAAATTTATGTTTATTCTAGGTTTGAAAATAAATCCAATCTCTGAAGAAGAAAAAGAAGAAATTCAAAAATTAATAGAAAAGAGAAACTTGTTTAGAAATATTAAAAACTATGAAGAATCTGATAAAATACGAAAGAAACTTTTAAACAAATTTGATATTGAATTAATTGACCATAATGGGTTTACCGTTTGGAAAAAAATCAAATAAGTTTGCTTTTTTAAAATATTGAAAAATCAATATTTACTTCTTCTAATTCCAAAATTGGAATATAAATAGAAAGTGTATCTAGCCCAATGTGTTCAACAAAATTGTATTCCCCAGTTAATCGTTTTAACTGAATAAATTTTTTTAGAATTTTCTCAGAGGGAATAAAATAATGTATTGTATTACCAGCAATATTTCCAGTCTGGATAAACAAAATCTCCTTATTATTTTTATATGTATGATATAACATGGGTATCAATCCAATTGGAGATTGAGATGAATACAGGATGACCTTTAACATATCTTCCAATGATTTATATTTAAAGAATGTTAAATTTTTGTTAAATTCCAATTTATTATCATTGTTATTGTTATTCATAACTTATGTCTGTTAATGCATTATAAAGATTTTTTTGTTGTTCTTTGTTATATATATAAAAAAATAAAAAGTTAATTTATGATTTTGTATTGTACAAATAATATACCAATGAATAATACTACTCAACGAAAAGTAATTATTATTAGCACTGTATTCGCAATAATTATAATTGTTCTATTTACGATTAATTACAGATTATCACCCACTATCGCAGATAATTATTCAAATTATTTGAAAACAACAACGGACAAGTCCGTTAATTTAACAAGGGCTTATCATGATGAAATTGCTCTATGGAATAGCCATTTTTATACTAACACAACAATGGCGAAGATAACGGAAACATTTTTACCAAAATTTATAACCCAACTAAATCTTTTTAATACTACTGATGCACCAGCAAAATATAGTAAAGTAAAGGAAAACTAGGTCAAGTCCTTTGCAAGTGAAGTTAAAAGTTATCAACTTTTCGATGACTATTTAAAAACAAATAACTCGACTGCAAATAAAGCATCAAATGAAAATTTCACTGCAGCATTAAATTATGAAACAATTGCTCGTAATGCTTTTACACAAGCAAATAATAGTAGTAGATAATTCTTTTTGATATTTAGTATTTTTTATACTTTTATAAATAACATTCATCACCTATTATCTTTGCTTATCATATCTATTCAACGTTAAGATGAGGAATTTAGAATTTGTTTTGTTTAATCTATTAAAAAATGTGTAATTAAGATAAATATAGATATAACATTTTTTCTCATTTCTTCTCAAATATAAACAAACATCTATAATACTTTATTTAAAATAACCATTATTGAAGATAAATTTATCATCTTATAATCATTTAACTTGTATAAATCACAAAGAAAAAAAGAATTACCTTGTACTAGATGCCTATGTTATTGATCCAGTAAATAATAACGATTGTAAAGAAGGAATGTTGACATGTAATGACTGTTATCAAAAATATCCAATTATTGATGGCATAGCTATAATCATCAATAATTTTATAGAATATTGCTCAGAAAGAATGATAACATTCGGAAAATGGCTTTTAGAGATAGAAAGTGATAAATTGAAAGATTATCTTAAAGATGTTTCTAAAAATATAGAAAAAAAGAATATTATTGATAATAGGTACGAAAATGATGGATTATACTACCAAAGCTATAATTGGCTGCATAATGAAAACTTTGAGAGTGATAAATTTCTGCATTTACTAAGATGGAAAATAAAACCATCCGATATATATAGAAAATTAGCTTCATCTGTAATTTATAATCCAGAGGGAATGGGATTGGATTTAGGATGCGCTTTGGGTTTATCAACTTTTGAAATCGCGAAAAAATTTGCATTTGTTATTGGAGTGGACACCTCTTTTTCATTTATTAAAGAAGCTAGAAAAAAATCAAAGGAACAGGGGATTACTAATACGGAATTTATTGTTGCAGACATCTTGGATCTTCCTTTTAAAAGTCAAAAGTTTGATCTTATTTTTGGTCTAAATATAATTGAATTTGTATCTGTGACTAAACTATTAGAAGAAGTTCATAATTTGCTAAAACCTCACTGTACTTTTTTAATAACTTCTCCATATGATTACAATCGTGAAAATATTTTTGAGCAAAAAATGGATGATATTGTAATAAGAAAAATAATTGAAAAGAATGGCTTTGAAATTTCTCACAGAACCCAAAAAGAATCATTTATTCCTTGGATGTTAAAAATAAATGAAAG
Source organism: Candidatus Nitrosocosmicus sp. (assembly GCA_038200895.1). Classification (GTDB taxonomy): domain Archaea; phylum Thermoproteota; class Nitrososphaeria; order Nitrososphaerales; family Nitrososphaeraceae; genus Nitrosocosmicus. The sequence continues at coordinate 8,714 of JBBRRG010000009.1, forward strand.
GACATATATGTTCTATTTTCTAGACCTTGTAGAAGCTAAAAAAATCTCAAAGCACAAGTATTAAATATTTATGCGTTTTTACAGTTTGCTTTAGCTTTATTCTCATTTATCTTATTAGGTAAATCTGCAAATAGTTTGATCCAATGTTTATATCGCATTAATCTTGAAATTCTATATTTTGTATGTAAAATATTTTTTTTATACATTTAGGTCTGTTCTTAAATTTATATTATACCTTCTCTAAGGCATTCCTCAGGCGAAAAATGTTTGTGATGTTTTTTAAATTTCCAACATTTTAGATTTATATAGATTGATCTATTTTAATATCATCATATTTTTCTATGATATTTGATATAAAATGTGCTCTGATACCACAAACATTTTTGTTTTCTTTCTTTTTTTTATTATTGTTTTAACTATTTTTTTTTTGGTATCTAGTATTATTTCAAAATATTATGCATTCTGAGCAAACTTTAAACAAGGGTAATCTTTATTTAAACGTAAAAATTCAGCAATCTTTCCTTTTCATATTTCAATATTTTATTTGGTTTAAATTGTGGAATCATTTCCATACAAAAAAATGATTTATTTTAATTAGATATTCTAAGGTTTTGTAGTATTTCTTTATCATATTTTAAGAAGTACAAATATAGACCATTTTGTATATGTTTTGGAAATATTATTCATATAAGAAACAAGATGTCACTTTTTTAGATTATTTCCTTTAAGGTAACAGAGTTGGTTCCACTATTAGTTTCATTTAATACAATTACATCATAAGAACATGAATAAGTTGTATAAAAAGTTTAAAAAGTAATCTAGGGTTTATATAGTACAGAGTGAAAATCGTATTTGTAGATAGTTGTGCTTTATACTATTCGTTTTTAGATCATGACGATTCCGAACTTGCCAATACTTTTCCATCGAATTGTTCATTAAATATGTTTGGTAAATCAATAATAACGAATAATATAGACACTCTTAATTCATTATACGATATTGAAAAAATAGTAATTCCAAAGACATTAAGTTTTTTGACCTCATTAATCGACTCTTCATTCGATATAGTAATAGAAGAAAATATTGATAACCAATCTTATAAAAACTTTGCAAATACCAATTTGGCCACTGATATTCAAGAAAGTAATTTTAAAAGTTCCAATAATGAGAATAAAATCAATAACAGAAACAATTCTAATCAAATACAACAAACAATGATTTCAAGTAATACTAATTTAATTTTACCGTGTAATATATTATTAGGAATAAATCCTTCTACAAATAATTTAGAATTTCAAAAATTTAATTATCCTTGGGAATTCTTAGATATAGTTGATAATCTACTACATAGCAAAATTAAAGATACTATTATATCAAATAAATCCCATATTGCCAAATCATCAATAATAGAGGGCCCTTGTATAATTGAAGATGATGTTGTGATAGATGATTTTGCAAAAATAAAAGGTCCTGTTTATATTGGAAAAGGGAGTTTTATAGGTATGGGTTCATTGATAAGAAATAGCATGTTAGGCAATAATACAAGGATAGGATTTACTTGCGAAATTGCTAAATCTTATTTTGCAGGATATGATAAACTGTCTCATCATAATGTTATTCTAGATAGCCTAATTGGAAAAAATGTCTGGATGGGCGGATATTCGGGAACTGCAAATGTCCTGTTAAATCAAAATAATGTACGATATAAGTTAGATGGACAATTAATTGATACGGGTAGAGTTCATTTTGGTTCAGTAGTTTCCAATAATAGCTCTATTGGCGCTTCAGTAATTATATTACCAGGAAGAAAAGTACCCATCAATTCTGTAATCCCCGCCGGAACAATTTATCAAAAATAAATTAAGTATTTAGTTACACATCAATTTACTTGTAGTATGTTTGTATAAAGTTAACGAAAAAGATATCCATTTCTTTTTTATGTTATCAATGATAATATGTGAAGTATAAAGTGGACATAACTAAGTAGTAGTATATCCTCTAAATCACATAAAAATTAAGACTTGATAAATAATTGTAATTCCTTAATCTTACATCACATAAAAGAAATGTAAATTAAATTATGTAAGAAAGAGTTGAATATGGTTAATAGGTCATTATAACAAAACTAATAGATATCGACTAACTCACAGTAACAATCATTATTAATATAAAGAAGAATTATAAAACTAGTGGAATGTTTAAAAAATATTTATCGTATTAACCATGGAACAACAAAGGCTAATGCAACAATAATAATAGTTCCATAGGTCAAAATTTTTGATGAATGTCGAAGAACGCCTTTCTTATTTTCAGTTTTCTTGTCAATTATCGTATTATATAATTGGCCACCATCTAATGGACCTATCGGTAAAGCATTAAAAATAGCCACATTGAAATTGATGAACCATATCCAAAACAAAAGGTTTGCGGGTATTGCAAAATATGATCCAAAAATAGGTGATGAATATTTATCCTGAATCAGGCTGGAATACGGTACACTCCCTTGTGCTATTGTTGGAGGAGCTAACAATGCAAGAGGATTTGAAGCAAATAAGGAATTGTATGAATTTAATACCTTTTTAGGATCACCTACTTCTATGATATTTACCCCCAAGATTCCTTTGCCTGGAGTTCTCTCTTTTGGCAATATAGCTTGTTTAGTTATTTTTTCTCCTTTCTCATTTAACCATGTTAATGAGACGGTATTTCCAAGGTAGGCAGTTAGATTTCCATTTAATTCAGCTGTAGTTTTAATCTCTTTATTTTGGATTTGTTGAATAATGGAACCTTTAGTTAGCCCTAAAGATTCTGCCAAGGATTTTTGACTAATACCTGTTATTTCTACTCCAAAAACGTTTGGATTTGATGGTTGCGCTACAGTTAAACTAGAAGTTATCAAGAATATAAGAAGCAATGAGACAAGTCCTAAAATTATATTACTCATAGGACCTGCAGTCATAATTGAACTCTTTTGTTTAATAGATATTTTATCAAGTTCTTCTCTTTCAATGTTTACAAAAGCACCTATAGGCAAAATAAATAATAAAACGATACCAGTGGATTCTACTTTTACACCATGAACTCTAGCAACAATTCCATGTCCTGCCTCATGAATTATTATTGTAATAACTAAAGCTATCCATCCATCAGCTATCGGTAGGTATGGATTTAATCCCGGTATTAACAAATTAGATTGAGGACCTATGCCTCTTACTCCTTCTCTAGCGATAGGACTTGAGAAAAGAGCAATAATACCCCCAATGATTAAAAATAAAGCTAGTGCGGTTATAATAGGCATTAGATATGTAGTAAATCTTGCATAAAATTTTGCAGCTTTTGTTTGGGCGATTTTGTCAAAAAATTTTAAACCAAAAGGAGTATGAATTAATATTAATGGTAATTTAACATCAAATTTTATTTTTGATTGTTGTTGCAATTAGATAATATGTAATCGATTTCTATTTAAATGGATCATAATTAACAATAATTTGACTTCTTTTAATATGAAATTATTTATTACACATGAACATTTCTATTTATGGCATAAATAATACTAAAACAATTATTGGTAAAAGAAAAAGAAAAGGAGATTAAAATTAGATAATAAATAAAATGGATTATTTTACCTTTACAAAGAATTATCTAATGGAAAAATTGTATAATATATAAAACAATGAAAAGATGTTCCCTTTCCTTATTATATGAATAAAATTAAAAAAACTTTTGCTATTGTCAGCTTTTGACTCTCACAATTTTAATTCGATCAAGTACTTTCCAATATTCTACTTCACCACCTTGAGTAATTTTATCCCGGATATCATCTTCTACCGCAGAAGTCTCAAATACTTCAAATGATTCAAGGTCCATAATTTGCAAAGTTTGACCCGATAATGATATTATTTGACCATTTTTTTTATTAATAAGAGGGACATCAACATTCGCTGAGACTGGCGATACCAAACTGTGCCTTGATCCATCAAATACACCCATAGCTGCAACCCTAGCCTTTGCCGAACCATGTTTACCAGGTTTACTATGATCGTATGAGACAATTCTACAAGGCTCTCCATCAATAATAATATAAGATCCAACTTTCAAACTGCCTAGATCCATGGGTTTACTCAATAATAATCAAAAAAAAGGAACTAGGAAGCATATTTAATAGTTATGATATTTAGTGGGTTTCCATACGAGAAAGAGGTTCTTCTTCTTTCGCTTTCCCTCAATAAATCCAAAAGTTTTTTTTATAATAATTAGTATTTGAATTAAAAGAATAAAATAAAAATTGTTTCTAGATAAAATCATACAATTAAATAATTTTGTTAATCAAATTAATTAAAAATCTTTTATAAGGTAATAATTAATTTCCTATTCAAAATTAAGATAATCAAAATATGATTTTTCAGGATAGGATTAACTTATTTTTATTAACTTCAAGTATTAAAAATTAGATAAACGATTTAACTAACAAAAGATTAAAAAATAGCAAAAAAAAAGAATCATAAAGTTGAAAAAAGTTGAAAAAAAAATTGATACTTTATTAAAAAGTTATCAATTTATCAGTTTTTCTGAAAATAAAATGGATTGGACTTTAAGATCAATAATCCAGAAAAATAAAAAAAATTATTATAACAATCTCGAAACATTCATTTTTAAATTAGAATCGCCTTGAAATTAGCATTAACTATTGCTGGTAGTGATTCTTCTGGTGGCGCCGGGATACAAGCAGATATCAAAACTTTTTCAGCTTTAGGGCTTTATTGTACAACTGTAATTACTGTTTTAACTGCTCAAAATACCACAACTGTTTTAGATATAATTACTACTCCTTCAAAATTTTTCAAAAACCAATTAGTCTCTACGATAGATGATATCAAACCAGATATAATTAAGATAGGTGTTTTATATGATGAATCCATTATTGAAATAGTTAATGAGATTCTTTCTCCTCTAAAAATTCCAATAGTTTTGGATCCGGTTCTAATTTCAGGAACTGGTGTTAAACTTTTAAAGGATTTATCGTATGATAGTTTTAAAAAAAAAATCATTCCACTCTCACACATAATTACCCCAAACTTGTTAGAGGCAGAAATATTGTCTGAAAATAAAATATCTTCGGAGCATGAATTAGTTGAATCAGCATATAAAATAATAAAATTAGGTGCTAAGAATGTAATAATAAAAGGATTCACTGATAATAAAAAACAGGACAAAATACTCGATATATTAGTAGAAAAAGAAGGCAACAATATTACAAAAGTGTATAATGAAAAATTACAAATTGCTGAAACTCATGGGACTGGATGTAATTTTTCATCATCTTTAGCATCTTTTATAAGTAAAGGTTATGATATTAAAGAATCATTTTTCCTAGCAAATACCTATGTGAAGGAAGGATTGATGAATATAAATAAAATTGGAAAAGGAGTCGGAGTAACAAATCCTTTATATAATTTATATGAAAATTCTTCAAAATATAAAATACTTTCTTCATTAAACAATAGTATAAAAATATTGGAACAAATCAAAGATTTTTTTCTGTTGATCCCCGAAACAAAAACAAATTTTGTTTATTCACTAGAAAATCCAAAAAGTTTAATCGATGTAGCAGGTGTATCAGGTAGAATTACTAATATAGGATCCAGAATCAGAATTCCAAATGTTGTAGAATTTGGAGCATCAAGTCATATGGCAAATGCAGTGATTACTGCAAATCAGTCAAATCATTCAATTCGTTCAGCAATAAATATAAAAAATAATAATGAAATTCTAAATATATGTAAAACGAATTTTATTTGTTCATTTTATTCTAGACATGAGGAGCAAAATGAAAATAAAAAAAAAGAAGGACTTTCGATTAGCTGGGGTATTAAAAATGCATTGCAAAAAATTAAAAATGCTGAAATAGTATTTCATAATGGTGATTATGGGAAGGAACCGATGATTGTTATTTTTGGTAAAGATCCATATGAAATAATTGAAAAGATAAAAACTATAATTTTGAAATTAAATAGCAACTAATGTTTTAAATACCCATAAATTTTTCTTAAAATATTATGAAAGCAGTAATTTTAGCAGGAGGTCTTGGAACTCGATTGCAGCCATATACTTTTTTTATACCCAAACCTATGTTGCCTTTAGGAAATAAACCTTTACTAGAATATCTTGTAGATTGGTTATCTAATTCTAAAAAAATTGATCAGATAATATTATGTGTAAGCTATCTTCATAGAACTATAGAAGATTATTTTGAGGACGGATCTCGTTTTGGAATTGAAATTAAGTATGCAAGGTCTGAAAGACCTTTGGCCACTGCAGGTCAGTTAAAAACTGCTTCTTCATATTTAAATGAAACATTCGTTTGTTTATACGGAGATTCTATATATGAATTTCCACTAAAAACAATGATTGAAAATCATCTTAACTCCAATACATTTATTTCAATGGCTCTTGCTATGTACAAAACAAAACTCAAATACGGATTTATCGATGTAAATTCTGATGAAAATAAACTGGTTACGGACTGGAGAGAAAAACCAGAAATTTCTGGTTTAATAAATATTGGATGTTATGTTTTTGAGCCTGAATTTTTAAATCTCATACCAAATTCAATTTCCTATGGAATGGATGACGCAGTAAGAGAATCGATAAGTCAAAATAAAAAAGTAAAAGCATTTATTGTAGAAGAAGAAGGATTTATCGATATTGGGGACAAAAAATCATATTTAGAAGCATACAAACAATATGTAAAAAAATTAGGAAAAATTTGAATCTTAATTATCTATTTCATAGAATATATTTATTTGATCAGATATTTTCCTAAAAGTTATCTCATCAAATTTTATATTTTTATAATAAGGTATGATACCTAATATCGGTACATTTATCAACTTTTCAATAAAGGAAGGAGTTTTTTTTTCTACAATAGAGGGTTTCCAGGGCATTTTATTAAATATTATTCCTTTAATAGGAATACCATAGTCTTTACATAATCTAATTGTTAATAAAATATGATTTACTGTTCCTATTTTTGGGGTCGCCACAATAATTACAGATAGTTGTGTTAGTTTTATAAAGTCCACCAAATTATGCTTTTGATTTAAAGGAACCATAATACCACCTATTCCTACAACTACAATAAAGTAATATTTTATTTTTAAATATTCAAAATTTATAAAGGCAAAATTAATAATTGTAGTTTTCATTTTTAATATATTACTTGCCAAAAATGG
>JBBRRG010000010.1:0-15859 GCA_038200895.1 Candidatus Nitrosocosmicus sp.
ACAAATTTATTGTCTGCCAATATATCGCCAAAGTTTTTTTCAGATAATTCAATAATAGTACCAAAGTGTGATGAACTAGATTCATTACTCATTTTTACGGATAACCTATATTAACAATTGATATATAAGACTTTTTAAAAACCCATAGTAGATAAATCAGGATGCAAAATTCATAAATCAATAATATATTCTATAACAAATTCATCCTTATGCTGTTCTTTAAAAATTTTCATTTCGTGATAGGTTATACCTTTGATTTCAACTTTAAGTTCATGTTTTTCAAGATTAACATATTCGCCTTCTCCATAGCCTTCTATAAAATATTTGTTTAATTCCTTATTAAAATCAATAACAATGTTAAAATCAGATAAAATAATTTTATCGATTAATAGTAATAACAATATTTTTTCTAACCAATCGAATAATAAATTTTCTAGATCAAAACCTTCGGATGAGAGAGGAATTTTTTGTTTTTTTTCAATGCTATTGATATCATACATTATATTTACAAGCCCTTTGGCTGAATTTTGGAAGGAATCCGCCAAAGTTTTTCCTTTACATCGTATATAAGCATCAGTCATATGATCCAAATATTCAATATTCTCAAGAGTCATAGGACATTTTTATATCAATAGATATTATAATTAACCGGAAAATCTAAATTAAAAAAAAATTTATCGTTAAATAATAATGAAATTTGATTTACCAAGGGGAATGAGAGATATAGAAACAGACGAGTATGAAAATATTAATTTAATAAAAAATGCTTTTTATGAATCTGCTAAAATATTTAATTTTAAAACAATGGAACCTTCGCCATTAGAATTACTATCTACTTTAGAATCAAAATCAGGTTCCGGAATAATCAATGAAATTTATAGTTTTATGGATAAAGGAAATAGAAAGGTAGCTCTGCGATTTGATTTAACCATAGGATTGACAAGGTTTTTTGTATCAAGAAGAGACTTAAAAATTCCGACAAAAATTGCATCATTTGGAGGAGTCTGGAGATACGATGAACCACAAGCAGGAAGATACAGATTTTTTCATCAGTGGGATATCGAAATTTATGGTCCGAATAGCTTAGAATCAGATGCAGAAATAATAGAATTTACATCAATTTTTCTTAATAAATTGGGTCTAAAAAAAATAATAATAGATATCAATAGTAGAGAATTAATTGAAGAATATATTAAAAACAATTTAAATATTTCAGATGATGAAACATTATTTGATATATTCAGAGCTATAGACAAAGTGTCTAAAAAAGGAAAAAATGAAATAATAGAAGAATATAAAAAAAAGATCAAAGAGAATGTTTTAGAAAAAGCTATGATCTTTGCAGAACAGAAAGGCAGTTATGAAGAAATAAACCGCTTTATAGAACCGTTAAAATTAAAGTCATGGGAAAGTATTAAAAAAATTGTCCAATCATTATCAAATAGAAAAGTAAAAAATATTAGAATAAACTTAGGCATTGTACGTGGTTTAGACTATTATTCAGGTATTGTTTTTGAGGCAACAGATTATGAAAATAATTTTGGGTCACTAGTAGGTGGTGGTAGATATAATAAACTTACCGAGACATTTGGAAGAAAAGATATGGGAGCTACTGGCGCTGCAGGAGGCATTGAAAGAATTATTCTTGCAATGAAAAAATCTGAAATCATCAAAGAAAGGAATACAAAGGATTTAACATTTATAGCTTATGATTCTCCAGAAATGGCAAACATGGTTGAAAGATTGGCTTCGGTTTTAAGGAAAGAGGATAAACCGATAGATTATGATTTGCTAGGCAGATCATTTTCCAAGCAAATTATTGATGGAGAAAATAAAAAAGCTAAAAATACAATTATTTTTAATTCAGATGAAGTAAAATCAGAAGGAAACATCATTTTAAGAGATAATATACATAAAAATGAAAAAAAAATAAATATATCTGAAAACTTTGATGAAATAATTAATGAACTAAAATAGAAAAAACAATGCTTAATTTAATAAAATAAATAAATGAATACAAAAGTCACTCAAGTTTTATACTCCTAACGCTTTTCATTTTAATAAATCCACTCAAAGTTTTAGCATAAACTTTTCTTATTACTAAATCTGGAGGATCATAGCTTATATATAAATCACCTTCATCCAGTTCTTGAACATTATAATTAATTTCAATTAAATCCTCCCGGATTCCATTTTCCTTTAATTTTGATTTTGCCTTTTCAATTAATTCAGAATCAGAAGTATTTGGGGCAAAAAAGATTTTTCCGATTAAATTAAAATCAGTCATCTCTACAATGTACAAAAATTAAAAAACCATATAAATATCACGATGAAACAATAATAATATATTTTTATAAATATCCAAAAGCAGGATCAGACTGTCTTCGCAATGTAATAATATAATTTAACACGACTTTTTCCTCTTCATTTAATTTATGATTAAATCGTCCAAGTAGTATTTTTGCTTGCTTACTATTCAAATAAGTATAAAATATGTCACCTTCATTAAGTTGACGACCTATTTGTGGACCATTAATAGATATTGCAACTTGCATACCTTTGGTAGCTTCATCAATTGTCTTTCCCTTATCTTGAATCTGATGAATTATTCCAACTTTTTTTCCAGTTGTATTCATTATGGACATCTTTTGTTTTATTTTACCGATGTTTATTTCTGAACCAAATACGGCAGGATCACTTCTTCTAAAAACATAACCTTTCATAAATTCCAATTTACAAATTGGGGGAATTTCATTGAATAAAATAGAATCTTCATGTTCTTTTTGGTAGGAAACCCAATCCATATAATTTCTTACAAGATTATAAATAATCTTTTCGTTAAAGATTTTTATCCCTCGTTCAAATGATTCTTTTTCTGCATCTTCTAAAATTTTTACATTAAAACCAAGGATCACCCCCAAATATCGATCCTTGTCTTTAACAGCAGATGCGGTCATTACATCTCTTCTGCTTATTTGGCCAATATCAGATGACCTGATAGGAACTTTATCTTTTTTTAACATTTCAGAAATTGCTTCTATGGATCCAATTGTATCACATCTTAAAATAACACCATTTGAATCGGTATTAACAATAACGGATTTAACTTCAGATTCTACAATTTTTTTTATTTCATCTTCATTATCTCTTGATGCAAGTCCATACAAAGGACTTCCAGCAATAACACCCTCCAAATCAGGTGATGTAATTTTTAATCCCGCAGCAGAAACCACCATATCAACATGTCTAAATTTATCTCGTGGATCACGCATTTCGTCAAGTGGTTTTGGCAAAAGCAATGATTTAACTTTGGTTACAACTGCAGATTCTCGTTTTGCAACAACTATTAAATCACCTTGTCTAATAATTCCATCTAATAGTATTATATTGGCAGAAGGTCCTAAACCAATTTCTTCTTTAACTTCTAATATAATACCACGAGCAGAGCCTTCATGTCGTTCCAATTTTTGAGTCATATATTGCTGAGTTAATCCGACCAAAACTGTAAGAAGTTCAGGAATACCTACACCACTTGCTGCACTAACAGGTACTAAAGCAACTTCTTTTGCAAAATCTTTAACACGCCAAAATGCTTCGGAAATAAAGCCCTGTTCAGAGAGAGAGCCCAAAACATTATAAATCTTATTATCAAGATCAAGTTGGACTTCCTTGGGTTGAATTTTTATTTCTTCAGTAATAAAATCAGTTTTTCCATTTTTCCATCCAGTTATACGATCTACTTTATTTATTGCAACCACAAATGGGACTTTCCTTTTTTTTAAAATATTAATACTTTCAATAGTTTGAGGTTCAAATCCCTTGTTTACATCAACAACAACTATTGCTATATCGGCAGCAGATCCTCCACGCAATCTTAGATTAGCAAAAACCTCATGCCCAGGAGTATCAATAACCAACAGCCCTGGAATAGAATGAGCATGTGATGAAATTTTTTTAAATAAAGATCCCGTCAAACTTTGAATAATTTCTATTGGAAAAAAGCTAGCTCCAATATGTTGTGTAATACCACCGGCTTCATGAGATTGAACGAAGGTTCCCCTAATTTTATCCAATAAAGAAGTTTTGCCAGAGTCTACATGACCTAGAACTACTACTACGGGTTGGCGCAGATGCACTTAAAAAAATATTACAGATGACTCTTTTATGAAGCTTTCATGCGAATCAGAGGCATGAATAATATTATCTGTAATATCCAATCCATAGTCACCTCTAATTGTACCTGGTGCAGCATCAAATGATTTTGTGAGTCCTGTCATTATTCTGACTGTACTTATAGCATTATTCCCTTCAAGAATACATGCAACTACTGTTCCAGAACAAATAAATGATACTAGCTCAAAAAAAAAAGGCTTATTTTTATGTACAGAATAAAATTCCTGAGCTTTATCTATTTCGAAATTGTATGTTTTTAATTGTTTTATGGCAAAGCCTTTTTCTTCAAAACGTTGTAAAATCTTGCCTACTAATTTACGTTTAAATGCGTCAGGTTTTACTAATATCAAGGTTTTCTCAATAGTCATTTATTTTCGCTTCTTAATTCCACCCTTGATATATTTATCAGTCCATTTGAAAACCCTTGGATCTCTTTTTAAATCACGAAGGTTTTTCTTGCATTTTGGGGAACAGGTCCATTGAATTGATCCATCATTTTTTACCAACATAATTCCTTTGCCAGTATCAACGTGTTTCCCACAAAAAAAACATTTTCTCAAAGATGCAATATTTTTACTCATTATTTAGTCACCATTATTAATATAAGTTTTTGTATCATTTTATCTTCCTCGCCTCTCGCTCTGTTTCTCTAAGCATTAATATATCATTCATCTTTACGGGTCCTTTTACATTTCTTGTAAGAATTCTACCTTTATCTTTTCCTTCAGAAATTCTAACCCGAACTTGAATAACTTCTCCAGCTATACCGGTTCTGCCCACAATTTGAATTACTTCTGCAGGAACGACCTTTTCCTCAGTCTTACTCATCTAACAAACACACCATAAACTATTCAGGTTTATTTTTTAAATTATCAACAGTACTTGTAATCTGATCTAGAATTTGTTGTGATTCACCCGCATCAATGATTGTAGCTGCAGCCGAACCAACCTCTATTCCCAGTGCATTTCCCAAGTCTTTTTTACTGGGTACGAAAACATATTTGGATGTACGTTCATCACATAAAATAGGCAAATGTGCAACGACTTCTGGTGGTTCAACATCCTCAGCAATGATAACTAATTTACTAATACCTCGTTCTATTGCTTTAGTAGTTTCATTTGTACCTTTTCTCACCAATCCACTTTGTTTGGCCAATCGTACTGCTTCATAAATAGCATTAACCAAGTCTTTTGGTGTTTCATATTTTACATAGTATGGTTTACTCATAATTCACAATCACCCATTGGGATCATTTCCATCTTTAAAATATCATAAAAAGAGTATTAAAAACGTTGTCCTACATCGAACCTATTAAATAGGAAATGATTTTTTAATCAAATCATCGTATTCCCTTACTTTCGAATCAAGTAAAGATTTATCATCAGATTCAGCATAGATTCTTAATAAAGGTTCAGTTCCACTAGGTCTAAACATAATCCATGAATCATCGTCAAACCAAATTTTGACTCCATCTATATTTTCAATTTTTTTTACAGATCCATGATTTTTACATAGATCAAGAACTTTTGGTATATCTTCTATGTTTGATAATTTTAAACTTGACTTATATTGATATGTATCATCAATAATTTTAAATATACCTGATAAAGAAATCTCAGAATTATGGATATAATTAGTAGTAGATAGATTTATTTCAGATGGATTTTGTTTATAATAACTTAACATTTCTAAGATCAGGGCCGTGGTAATTGCCCCATCACGTACATAATTCAAGAGACCGTAAAAAAAACCACCATTTTCTTCAAAGCCGATTATAGAATTAGTGTTTTTCATAGTATGTGTAACTTCAACGCTTCCTACTTTAGTAAAAATTACTTTATTGTTAAGATTATCACAAATTTTTGATATAATTATTGAAGAATTAATCGGAGTTACCACTGACGTTTGAAGTTTTTTATTTTTAATTAAATAATAGGTCAATATAGAGCCCGTTTTATCACCCCAATGTATAACTCCTTGCTCATCACAAAATATACTTCTATCACCATCGCCATCATAAGCCACACCAAAATCAGCATTGGTTCTCTTTACTAACTCGGTGAGATTGGTCAAATTATCCGTTTTTGGTTCGGAGCCTCGGGCAGAAAAATCTCCATCAATATTTCCGTTTATAATCAATAGTTCGCATCCTAATTTTTTTGCCATTAATGGACACACCAAAGATTGCACTCCATTGCCAAAATCCATCACAATTTTAAATTTGTAATGCTTTATATTATCAACGTCTACAAAGGATAACACTTTATCAATATATTTTTCTAATGCATCATCCAACATAAACAAATTTCCATAATTCAAATTTGTTGGTATTTTTGAGAATTTTTTTTGATAATAAATGTCCTCTATATCTATTTCTTCTTCCCTAGATAACTCTATTCCAGTACTAGATATGGGTTTTAGACCATTGTATTCAGGAGGATTATGCGATGCGGTTATCATTATTCCACCAGCAAATTTTGAATTTTTTACTGTAAACTGTAAACAAGGAGTTGGAGTCAATCCCATATCATACACATCTAAACCCAAAGACATCAATACAGATGAAACAATTCTTGAAATAGCAAAACTTGAAGAACGTCCATCATAACCTAAAACTATAGGGCCTTTTTTAAAAAAGGAACCAATAGAATACGAGACATCTATTATAAACTCTATCGAAAGATCATTACCAAAAATTCCTCTAATTCCATTAGTTCCAAATAATTTTTTTTTTAATAAGCTCATTTATATCCAAGATTTAGTATCTAAAGATATTTGTAGTTATTCAATAAATTATCAATATATACTTTTATGAAATATTAATTGGATTTTTGCCAAATTCAAAATTATCCTCAGATTAACAATAGATAAATTTGGCTTTTTATAACATTAAGAATAATGCGGGGGTTGCCAAGCCCGGTCAACGGCGCAGGTCCAAAAAAGTGCGAAGCTTAGAATGAGCTTGGAAGTTTCCTACAACCCTGTTCCTTAGGGATTCGTGGGTTCGAATCCCACCTCCCGCATTACTCCCATATACAAAACTTAAAAGACATCTTTTAAAAATAATAGATGAAAATTTTGAAAAGCTTAAATAACACTATGATTTTATGAAACAAGTTGATAGATCCATATAATTGGAATATATTTCTTAAACAACATCCTGATGTCTTATATACTAACAGAGGATAGATGTGATGAGACAACAATCGCAAAAAAGAATACAAAAACCAAGATTAGTTAAACAATCAAAAGAATTTGATTATAACAAACCGATTTCAAAATGCAATGTATGTTATACTTTATGTGGATGGCATTGTTATGAATGCAGTACAGATTTTTGTCAAGACCACTTTATGCAACATAAAGACAAAGGATCATGTAAAAAAATTATGCGACAAACCTAATCATAGCATAATAAGAAAACATATTACAAAAGTTATCTCGAGTATCTGCCTCTTTGTTCAATTTCATTAACAGTATTGAAGATTTTTGTACATTTTTTACCATATGTTTTACTATAACCTAATAAAAAATTTTCAAACGATGTTTTAAAAAAATCTACATGTACACTATTTAATATTTCTTTAAATAATCGAATATCCGCCGCTTTATCTTCAAATCGCTCTGAAAAAAAAGACAATCCAAAATCGATAACAACCAATCGATTTTGAGGAGTCATAATAAAATTAGAAGTTGTTATATCTCCATGAATAATATTATTAAAATGAAGTTTTGCTATAATTTCTCCTAATTCAATACAATATTTCGGAGAGAAAATATCTTTCAGTACATTTCCAACTACGTATTCCATTATTATCTCAAAATTATTTGAATCAAGAAAATAAATAAACGGAGTTTCAACACCAAACATTTTTACAGATGACATAATGCTTGCCTCATGTAAGGTTCTATATTTTCTTAAAATTAAATCAATAGAATAATGACGATATTTTTTAGATACTCTAATTTTTGAAACAGCAGTCTGTCCATACCAATCAGTCAAGTATAATTCAG
Source organism: Candidatus Nitrosocosmicus sp. (assembly GCA_038200895.1). Classification (GTDB taxonomy): domain Archaea; phylum Thermoproteota; class Nitrososphaeria; order Nitrososphaerales; family Nitrososphaeraceae; genus Nitrosocosmicus. The sequence continues at coordinate 8,189 of JBBRRG010000010.1, forward strand.
ATTCGGCACCCTTTTTTAACAGTCTTTTATTCCTTATCAACAGATAATTTTAGTAATATGATACAGATTTAAAAATCATGGACGAAAAATCACAATCGCAATCTTCAAATAATGAAAAAATAATTTTACAAGAAGATTGTTCTGAAGATAATTTAAAAAACGGTATTCTTACCCTTACAAATAAAAAAATAGTTTTTGAAAAAACCAAAGGTCGAATTGTAACTTTATCAAAGAAATTGCTTGGTGAAAAATTAGAAATAGAATTTAATGAAATATCAAAGATCAAATCAGAGGGAATAATCATAAAAAAACTAGATTTGATGTTACAAAACAATAGTATCTACAAATTTGGAGTTCTAAATCCAAAAAGGTGGGTAAAAGAAATTCAACTACAGATTGACAAATATGATAAATAATAATGATACTCAATTATTACCAAATTATCGCCACAATACGTCAACTGTATCTAATCTCCAAGATTGTGATATGGATGCTTTTTCAGGATCTACTCTTGAAAACGGAGAATAAAGATATAATTGAAGTCCTGTCCATGCTATTTGCGTGCCATTATCTCCACAAAACTGTAAAGGACATGATTTAAAAATAGAATTCTGATATTCACAAGCTATTTGCAACATTTGAGATAAACGATTATTAGCAGAAACTCCACCAACTATTAGAAATTCCTTTTTTTCAGTAAATGATAATGCACGCTCTACTGCTTCTACAATTATAGAAAAAGCAGTTTCTTGTAATGAGAAACATATATCAGATAAAGCATGTTTTTTATTACGTATTAGCATTTTAACTGCAGTCAATAATCCAGAAAATGAAACATCATTTCCCTTGATCACATAAGGTAATGAATACACAGAATTCTTATCAGACAAATTAGATAATTCTTCAATTTTATTGCCACAGGGAGATGCAAAACCCATACTGCGGCCCACCTGATCAAAAAGCTGACCTATAGTAATGTCCAAAGTTTCACCAAAAATTCTCCATTTATTTTTATAAAACACAAGGATCATGGTATGTCCGCCTGAAACTAAAAGTGTAAGAGGGTTAACCAAATTAGTAAGCTTTATACCTAATTCAAGATGTCCAATGGCATGATTAACAGGAATTAAAGGAATATTATAAAAAGATGACAAAGATCGAGCTATTACTGCTCCAATTCGCAAACATGGTCCTAAACCAGGTCCAGCAGAGTATGCAATTAGATCAATATCTTTTATATTGATATGTGCATTATCAAGACATTCTTTTAATATTTTTGGTGCAATTTGCGCATGATGTTTGGAGGCATCTCTCGGATGAATTCCCCAACCAGCAGATGCTTTATATATATCTCGTACTTCGGATAATATCATTTCATCAGTTTTATTGCTGTCATCATTTTCGCTGTTTATGACAGAACAGCCAAAAGTATGAGAAGTGCTTTCTATTCCTAAACAAAGCATTAATTAACTCCTACTAGTAGTAGAAACTATTTTAATTATATCATTAATTTTTAATATATGCTCAGCACCAATCCGTTGTTTTGATTTTGCATCAATAGCATAGAGAAAACCCTTTCCTAATTCTTTATGAATAAGATTTGCTAATTCCTTTGCGGTAATATTTTTTGAAACTATACGTGCATCAGGTAACACATTACCTTTTTTATCAGTAAATTTAAATTCATCTTCTACAGGATATACTACAATATTATTTAGAATATCAAAACAGGCATAATTTAAGATATTCTGAATGCCAGTCGAACCAAATTTCTTTAAAACTTTAGACACCATAGTTAAAGCATTCAGTTGTTTGATGGAAAAATTATCAGCATTCTTTACCTCGAAATTAGAATCTCCTGGTAGATAATAAATGAGATTCTTTTGTAAGGCTCTCTTTAACAATAGTTCGGCTTCAGAAACACAAATAAAAAACAATCTATTCAAACTTTTTAATTTAGAAATATTTTGGTCAGAAGAAGGTATATCTGCTTTGTTAGCAGCTATAATAATAGGCTTGGATACAAGTCTTATTTGATTGCTCAATACAAGTAAATCGTTTTTATCCCAATCGAAAGGCTTTTTAATTAAACCAACAGTACTAATAGCATTTCTGACAGCCTTTTCACTAACAGATAAACCAGAGAGCCGCTTTGATATAGTAAATTCTATTCTTTGTTTTAAATTTTCACTTTCTCTTATAATTTTATCCCAATCTTTCAAAATTATAGAGCATATCCATAAATCAAATTCATTTTCTACAAATTCTATATCAGATAAAGGGTTTCCAGAGTCCAAGCTAACAGGTTTTCCCTCTTTATCAGTAGAGCCAGATATATCTACAACGTGGATAATAACATCAGATTGTCGAGCATCGTCTAAAAATTTGTTTCCTAATCCTCTTCCAGAATGAGCTCCAGGAACCAAACCTGCTATATCTATCAATTTTACTGGAATAAATCGAATGCCATTAATACATCGAGAATTAACTGGATTATCCAATACACCCATTTCTTTACAAATACAATCAATTCTTACAAAGGCAATACCAATATTAGCATCAATTGTAGTAAATGGAAAATTGGCAACTTGGACAGACAAATCCGTGGCCGAATTAAAGAATGTTGATTTGCCAACATTAGCTTTTCCCAACAATCCTATTATCAATTATAAAAAGTAATCTAAGAATTCATATATGTACTTTCAAAAAATAAATCAAATAATTGAAAAGGATTTAAAACAAACATCATAATTTTTATCAACCAAGAAAGAAAACAATTCAGGTTCAAAGTGGCGGGAATAATTGCAATATGTAATATTTATGAAGAATACGAGAAAGAAAAACTAATCTATAATATATTTAGAGGAATGCAATTACTCCAACACCGTGGCAAAGCTTTTTGGAAAATAAACTCAGGAAAATTTGATATAGAAGGCTACGGAGCATTACCATCATTTAATCCAATAGATGAAAAAATACAACAACAAAAGAAAAATATATCAAATACAGCCACAGGTTATCTTTCAAAAAAAAAACCCCAATATACAAGACTTTATAGAATCAATTTTGCATCAGATGGTTTTTTCATAGATATGGACAAATTATCAACACACCCATTAATAAAAAATAATACAAATATTGAACCAATATACCAAATTTATTTTATTTTTAAAGAATATTTATTAGAAAGAAATGATCCATATAAAGCAGCAGAATTTTTAGATAGGCATTTGAGAGGAAATTTTGTAATAAATCTAAATGATACAATATATATTTTTAGGAACAGTACAGGGTTCAAGCCCTTATTTATAGGAGAAGATAAAAGAGAACAATTTTTTATAGCAGTATCTGAAAACTATATTGAAAATTTTTTTTATGGTTTAAAATTAAGAGAAACAAATCCAGGTCAATTAATTAGCATTGATTTAAAGAAGGGTATCAAAATTCTTACACAGTTAGATAGAAACAGAATATTGATGGACCCTTTTGAGTTTATGCGAGAATCACATGTATCAAGCATTTTTAATAATAAGAGTATATACACTATAAGAAAAAACATTGGAAAATTACAAGCTGAATTTCTTGCAAAAAAAAATATTGATATAGAAATGATATATGCCGAACCAGATTATGCCAGACCTATGGCCTTGGGATTCAATATAGAATATAAAAATAAAAATAAAAATAAAAATAATATAGAAATGTTTGAAGGAATAATAAAAGACAGATATGATGATTCTGATCATATGATAGACTATTCCGAGCAGGTCAGCAAAAATAAATTATTATCAAATGGAAAAACGTTAAAATTCATCATAGAACCACTGACAAAAGACAAAAATATTACATCTATTCAGGGGACAATTCAAACTGGCAGTACCATTATCGAGACAATATTTTATTTAAGAAAAGCTTGTGCAAAAAAGATCAACATAGTAGTTAGTTATGTACCTACGATTGATGGTCGACAAGTTGGTCTTTATACTCAACAAAGAGATTTAATTGCCAGAAAATATATTGGCAAAATAGCAAATATAGATAATTTAAATGATAAAATAGCCGTAGAACTAGGGGCAGATAAAGTATTTTACAATTCCTCAGAAATATTATCTAAAGGAATAGGAGTTCCGGAAAGTCAACTTTGGTTTCCAGAATGGATACGGTTTTTAGATTATAAATAACATATAGACAGGTTAACAATAATAAATATTAATCAATATTACAAATTAAATACAAATACCCTTGATACTATCTCGGAAAAAAACAATCTCGGAAAAAAATTTAGACATGGATGGAATTATCATAGATAAAATAGAACTTAGAGAATATAAATTAAATTCTTATTCCGGAAATGAAACTTATTCGATAGTATTGTACGTTAACACAGATCATGGAGAAATAGAAGTAGACTATTTAGGAAAATTAACCAAAGATAAAGAAAAATTTGATGAGAGTTTTAATTTTTTATGTAATTATAATGGCATCTTATCTACCCTCAATCGAGTAATATTAGAGATTGAAAACAACAAAAATTAAAATTAGTTTATATCAAATTAAAAAGTTCATTTAATTTTCTTATACGAGGATAATTTATCAAAGTTTTATTCCAAGGTTGATCAAAAATAACTATTCTCCTAGGATAAAATATTTCTGTGACATTAATCGGGGAATCATCTACCAAAAGAAAAAATGGAAAACAAGCTTTTGAGGTATTATCAAAAATAAAAACTATATCATTAAAATAAACATTGTGAAGATCCAACCAATTTGCTACAAAACTCATTGTAGCCCGATCTCTTTTTGTTATAATAGAAATTCGAAATCCTGCTTTTTGTAATAAATTTGTAACCATTGAAATATCAAAACTTGTTGGAGGTATATCTTTCCAGCGATTTTTCCAAATATGAGTGAAGAGATCATGAATACATCTCTCAGATAGTGGCAAAATATTGTGAAGATGCCATTCAATTATATCTTGCTTTTTAATAGAAGTATTAAAAATAATATTATATTCATCTAACCAAATATGCATTACATCAGCAAGGACAGAATCCAAATCCAATGCAATAGTTTTTTGATTCGTCATTTTTTAAATATATCAACTTGTTTAATAAAAAAATATTTTATAATTGTTTAACAAAAAATAATGTATTTCTTAATTCGAAACCAAATTAAATAAGAAAGATTGCCTAGAAAATCAGAAAAATACAACCAGAGCTGTATTATTTATTAATGAAATCAATAAAATAATACTGTTTGTGAGATAAGATAGATTTCAGTTTGATTAAACCAAATAGATATGAATTGGTTTTGCAGGTTTTATTTTTAAATACATCAAATCTATTCGCACACAACTATGAGACAAACCGTATCAATACCTTGTTCCCAAACAGCATTACAATTTAGTTTTATTTATAAAGTTTAACAGCCTTGACGTAGCGCTATTAACTTGTGATTATTTCTCTATTGGGATAGTCAATTATTAGATTAAGCCAATTTCAAACATATTCTAAATTGCATTTGTTCTTCTCTCTACAAGAATAGTAATCATCAAAACATTTCGTTCTAACCTTGATATATCTTATTGTTGTAGCGAGTATGTTTTTCTCAAATATGAATAAAGATAATGCTTTTTTATATTAAAGATTTGCAGGTTTGAGACGGACATCAAATGCTATTACCAACTATTGAAACTTTAATATGCTCACCATATATATTTATCAAAGATGAAACAACTTGCTCAATAGCAATATCAAAAGCAATAGCAACTTAATATAAATTAATTCAGAGCGAACAACTTTGATTCAGGTTCTACCTATAAATAACACATTTATCTTTTTTTGTTTTGTAGATATCTTTTCTGGTTTGTATCTTTGAAATCAGTTACTAAAATAATAGAACGTGTTCTCACTCCCTTGAATGTTGAAGAATGTGATTTTTTGTAATCCAGTAATCATGTCTACCTCGTTCTCTATCTATATTATAGAGTATTATTTAAGTACAACTATAGATATTTTATATATATATGCCATCTAATCTGAATGAGAGCCCTCCACATTTTATAGTATTAAATGCCATATCTAAAAATCTCAATACAGTAGACAAAATTGTAAAATCAACAAAGTTAACAAAATCGGAGGTTGAAAAGATCCTTAAGGAATTGGAAGAGCAGAAACTTATTTCAGGATCTGATAAGAAGAGTTTCTTTTTTGGAATCAAAAGAGAATATCAATTAAACGAGATTGGATCAAAAATATTAAATGAAAAAAATCAAGAATTAGAAGGTAAAATGAGACAAGTTCAACAATGGTATACAGAGGGAGATAAAACCCAGGTTCAATCATTTATGAATGATAACAGATCTTGGCTACCTATGATGATTTTTTCAGGAATTATGCAGATGGTAATGTTTACATCTCTTATGTCATTTGCTGGGATGGCATTCAACCCTATGGGAGGAATAGCAGATCAATCTGGTGTAGATACTGGCGCTGCTAATACAGATACAGGGGCATCAGTTGGAGATACTGATGCAAGTGGAGGAGGATTTGCGGATGCCAGTGGATTCGACTTTGGTGGTGGAGGATTTGATAGTTTTTGATACATTCTTTTTAAAGAGAATAAGAATTTCTAAATAATAATATATTCTTAAATTTATTAAGTATAAAGCAGATACGAAATAATGAAAAAATTTGAAATTGTTAAGATTTTTTTTATTGCAATAATTATTGGAAGTGTTATGGGAACAATATTAATTCAAATTTTTCATAATTTGACAATAAAAAACGTAACAATTATGGAAGTTGTTCTGATTTTAATTATAATAATGTTATTCCTTTCCATCAAATTATGGAATAAAAGACAAAATAAGATAAAAAAACCTGATAATCAAATAGACTAAGAATATAGTATTATAAAATATTCATCTTTAATATTTGGAATTATCAATATATAAATTTGCAAAAAGATATGTACATATTAAAAGTTAAAATGAATGAAAGTATTATAAAAGTTAATATCTAACCAGGAAAGATACAATAAAAACACAACAATTAAAAACTATACTTAATCAACAATTATTGACGAAATTAATAGAATGTACACATATTTTATTTTTATAATTAATTAAGTCTGAGGTATTTTAAAGCAAAAGGTTGCACCAATGTCAGGATTATTATAAGCCCAAATCTCTCCACAATGAGAATGGATAATACTTTTGGAAATAAATAGACCAAGTCCGGTACCTTCAAATGATTTAGAAACAAATTTGTTGAATAATCTTGGCAAAATCTCTGGATCTATGCCCGAACCTGAATCAGATATATTAACAACAACATAATCAATATTCTTTATTTTATCTTTTTCTGTAAGTACATATATAGTTATAGATCCATTCTCAGTAAATTTAAGTGAATTACTTAATAAATTAAACATGACCTGAGTAATTCTGTTTTTATCTGCAAAAATAAATATGTCTTTTGGATTATATATTATATGTAGATTATCAAGTTGTTCAGGGTTACTGCTAGTCATTTGGACTTTGATATCACTTATAGAAGTAGCGATTATGTCTTTAATATTGAATCTTTCTTTATTTAGTTTTAACGATTGACTTTCTATTTTAGTTATATCCAAAATATCTGAAGCCAATCTCTTTAATCTTTTAGCATT
>JBBRRG010000011.1:0-15562 GCA_038200895.1 Candidatus Nitrosocosmicus sp.
ATTCCTGTAATGTAAGACCGGTAAATGATTTGAAAAGTAGTGGTTTTCTGGATAATCTCTCGTATGAAAACAAAAAGAGAACAGGCTTATGGAGATCTGTTGGTCATAAAGCTGTTTGCAAGTAATAATGCAAGAGATCTAATAAATATCCTATTAAATATTTAGTATTTAATAGTAACAAATTTAATATTTGATATCATAATAGTTGCACTATTAAATGGAGGATTTTGTTTTAATTAATAATTTTATCAATAATTTTATCAAAAAAAACATGCTAGATGGAAATCTTGAAGGAGCTGTTGTAGGAGTATCGGGTGGAATAGATTCTGCAGTGGTTGCTTGTTGTGCATCAATGGCACTTGGAAATGACAAGGTATTGGGATTAATATTGCCAGACAAAGAAATTACCCCACAAGGGGATATAGACGATGCAATAAAAATTTGTTCTTCTCTAAAAATAGAGTATAAAGTAATTTATGTAAACAATATAAAAAATGAATTACTAGGAATATTAAAAGAAACAGATAATAAATTAGTTAAAGGTAATTTGATGTCCAGGGTTAGAATGTGTATCCTTTATTATTATGCTAATTTGTTAAATAGGGTAGTACTTGGAACAACAAATAAAACAGAGATTTCAATAGGCTATTTTACAAAGTATGGCGATGGGGCTTCTGATTTATCACCTATAGGAGATTTATATAAAACACAAGTTAGAGAATTTGCCAAATTCTTAAAAATTCCGGAACATTTAATTCATAAAAAAAGTAGTGCTAGGTTATGGGTGGATCAACAAACAGAAAATGAAATAGGACTTTCATTTAATGATTTAGATCCTATTTTAATGTTTATTAATAAACATAATAAAAAAAATGCCATCATAAATTCATCCTTATTAGGAAAATCCTTTCCACATATTTCTAAAGAAAAAATAGATTATTTGTTAGATCTAATAATCAAAAACCAACATAAATTCTCAATGCCTGAGGTATGTAAGTTAGGATAAAATTTAAATTTATCTTGGTTTGGTATTAATAATAATTTAAAATTACTATTATAGAAATCATATCACTTTTAAATAGGTTTATAATTTTTATTTTATTATGGTCCTTGGAAAAGATGTACGTCTGAGTAGGATATTAAACAATGGAAAGATGCTATGTATTCCAATGGATCACGGAATCAGTAGTGGACCATTAGACGGTATCAAAGATATCACCAAATTTATTTATGATACTGAAAAATCAGGTTTGACTTGTATTCTTTTAAATAAAGGGATAATCAAGATTCTGCCAAGACCTATAAATATTGGACTGATTGCGCATATGTCTGCTAGCACCTCACTAGGTCCGGATCCCAACAAAAAGGTTCTTTTGGGCTCTGTTAAGGAAGCAATTAGATTAGGCGCCGATGCTGTTTCATTACACATCAACATTGGTTCTCGAGAAGAACCAATGATGTTATATTCGTTAGGATTAATTGCTGATGAATGTAACAAATGGAGCATGCCTCTAATTGCAATGATGTATCCTAGAGGAGAAAATATCAAAAATCCACATGATCCATCAATTATTTCTCATGCTGCTAGAATTGGCGCAGAAGCAGGGGCGGATATTGTAAAAACTATCTATACTGGAAATACAGACACTTTTAGAGAGGTAGTAAAAAGTTGTCCGGTCCCAATAGTTATAGCAGGTGGACCAAAGTCAAATACAAATAAAGATATATTGGAGTTGTGTCACGGTGCAATGCAAGCTGGTTCTATAGGTATTACCTTTGGAAGAAACATTTTTGCACATAGGGATCCAAAAAAATTAATAAAAGCCCTCTATGAAATTATTATTGAAAATAAAAAATATGAAGAGGTTTTAGAAAATCTTGACAGAAAATAAAAGAAATAAAAAAATTATTTTAAAACCATTAATAAAAAAATCAAATTCGTCCAAGGAGGAAACTATTAATTTTATTAATAAAATCAGGTCTAAAGTGGATCTTTTGTTTATTGATCCCTCAGAAAATATTGCCTATGGCGAATCGGGTAATACTATGATTAAAACAATTTTTCCATCAGAATCAGCAGATTATATAGTTTTTAATAGCATTGAAGAATTGGATAATTTTAATTTTAAATATTCTAAAAATGTCGATATAAATTATTCAAATTCAAGTTCTACAGAAGGAGATACCAAATATACCAATAAATATTCAACCAAAAAACACGTGGGGTTATATATGAAAGTAAATAGCAATAAAGATATTGAAGAAATAAAAACAATATCTGAAAAAGGAGCTAATTTTGTTATAATAGAAGTAAACGACTGGAAAATTATACCATTAGAGAACGTCATTGCGATGTTACAGAAAACCGACACGGAAATATTTGCATTGGCAAATTCTGTTAAAGAAGTAGAAACTTTATTCAATGTTTTAGAATTAGGTGTTGATGGCATAATTATCGAGACGGAAGATGAAGAAGAAATACAAAAAATCAAAAACATCATCCAAGATATTTTTTTCAATATTGCTCCAGCAAAAATACTCGAAATTAAAGATATTGGCATAGGAGAAAGAGTTTGCATAGACACAGTTTCAATGCTATTAGAAGGTGAAGGCATGTTGGTTGGAAACAAATCAAATTTTTTATTTCTTATTCATAACGAGTCTGTTGGGTCTTCTTTTACTTCCCCAAGACCATTTAGAGTAAACGCAGGAGCTGTCCATTGCTATACGATTACTCCCGATGGAACAACCAAATACTTGTCTGAATTAGAATCTGGAAGTCAGGTTTTAATAGTAAATTCTAAAGGTTTAACAAGAATTGTTTCGGTAGGTCGCTCTAAAATTGAAACAAGGCCACTTCGATTATTCAAAGCAATATGTGAAAATGAAATTGGCTCTATTATTGTCCAAAATGCAGAAACCATCAGATTTTTGGATAAGAATGAACAAATGTTACCTGTTACTCATGCTAGAATAGGTGATGAGATAATGGTATTCTCTAAAAAACCATCAGGTAGGCACTTTGGGATGGAGGTTTCAGACGAATATATTCTTGAAAAATAGGATATTTGCTGTTTTATTGTTATTTTTTTTTTATCAATATGTTTATATTTTTAGAGTATTATGATTATCGACCTGATATAAAAAACTACATTAATGCTGATTAGACCCGAGTCAATATATGACAAAATCATATTAGGTAATTGTGAGAAGATATTAAAAAATTTTCCCGCTAACAGCATTCAATTAACAATTACATCTCCACCATATGGAAATGCAATTGATTATGATTTACATATATCCAAGAAAAATTTGGAGTATTACAGAGGCATAAACAAAGTTAGTCTAGACGTTTATCTTGATAATCTAGTTTCCATATTTAATGAACAAGTCTATAGGGTTACAAAAGAGGGAGGGTATTGTTGTATTGTAATTGCAAATGAAGTTGTAAACGGAACTCTTATTCCTTTACCTCATTTACTATTATCAAAATTAGCTACTCCTGATGGGAAATGGAATTTCCATGAAGAAATAATATGGCATAAAGTAACCGGCGGTACAAACAGATATGGTTCATTCATTATCAATCCTTACCCAAAATATTACAGGGCAAATATTATGCATGAATTTATCTTGGTATTACGAAAAGGCGATGTTAAATCCGGAAGGAATGAAAAAAGAGAAATTCTTCCTGCAACCCATGAAGAATGGACTAAAGAGATTGCTAATTCGGTATGGCATATGGCACCAGTTCCTCCAAGGTATATCAACCATCCCTGTCCGTTTCCTGAAGAAATTCCCTACAGGCTAATGAAATTATATTCATACCATGGGGACATAATTTTAGATCCATTTAATGGAAGCGGCCAAACTACCAAAGTTGCATATAATTTGGATAGACATTTTTTAGGCATTGACATAAAAAAAGAATATGTTGATCTAGCTAAAAGTAGATTATCGACAGAACCACTTCATATTCGACCAGAAGCGTTAATAGCGAGCTGGAAAAAAATAACATCTCATATTGTTTAATCTTATTCTTAGATTTGATTTTGTTTCCATTTCCCTTTCTAAATTAATATCTATATTTATGATATTGATGTTTTTTTATCTTTTCGAACTTTAAGTTTTATTAACAAAATTCCCAAAAAATATAGAAATAACATTGGTATTGAGATAAACCACATTGTGAGGCCGCTTCCATCAGGTGTTATAAATGCACCAAAAATCACTATCAATATTAGTGCATATTTAAAATTTTTTATCCAAAATCTATTATCTAGTAAACCTGTCAACGATATAATATACATAATCAATGGTAATTGAAATGAAACTCCAAATGCAATAAAAAATTGGAGAACGAAGTTTATAAACTCATTAATGCTTAAAAAAGAAAGAATTCCCAAAGACTGACCATACTGATATAGAAATGTAAGCATAATTGGGATAGCAATTAAAAAAGAAAAAGTAATGCCGCCCACAAAAAGGATGGTTACTGGAAAAATGAATTTAAAAAAGGATGTTTTTTTTGTTCCTGTAGAAATAGCAGGGCTAACAAATCCAAATATTTCATTTACTATCATTGGAATCGAACAGGTAATACTTAATAAAATCGATACATATATTTGAGCAAATAATGATTGACCAGGGGCAGTCTGAATTAATTTTACGCCTGGAGGAACTAAATTATGGCTTAAAAAAAGAATTATCTGACTTGCAATATTATTATAGATAGCAGGATAAATAAAATAAAAAGTATAATTGTTTACAGTTATTAATTGGATACCAAAAACCGAAGAAAAGATAACTATAGAAATAGCAAAAACAATAATTCTTAAAAATCTAATTCGTAGTTCATTCAAATGATCGATAAAAAACATATCTCCTGGAGCCATATTTTATAGAATAGTTTTAGTATACTTTTAAAAAATATAAACTATTCAATAAAAAAAAGAAAATGTTATAATGTAAATTTTCGTATTAAACTTAATTTGTCATTGGAGAAAAAGATCTGTATTTCGATCCCTTTAACCAATATTAAAGAATTAGAAAGTATTGAAAATAAACTTGAAAGTATTTTGAATAAAGATAATAATGTTATTTTAGAATTCAGATTTGATTATTTAATTGAATTTACCAATCTAGATAAAATTTTAGAAAAGATTTCTAAATATAAAAAACAGTCGATATATACATTGAGACCGATAGATGAAGGGGGAAAATTTTCAGAAGGAGAATCTGCACGATTAATTCTAATAAGAAGATTGGCGCTAGGTCGACCAATGTTGTTAGATTTGGAGTATAACACTATTTCAAAAAATAACTCGTTAGCCGATTTTATAGATGATAATCATATTAGAACCCTGATTTCGTGGCATGATTTTACCGGAACCCCACAAAAGGAAATCCTGATTAATCTGATTGACAAAATGCGAATATTCAGCAATTTTATTAAAATAGTGACGACTGCAAAGTCTATAGATGATTCAATTAGTATTATGGAATTGTATAGGGTAATCGATTCGAGTATAAATTTAATAGCATTTTCAATGGGTGAATTAGGAATTATTTCAAGAATTTTATGTAATATTATAGGCGATTGTCCATTCACATATTGTACAATTGAAAAAGCTGTTGTCCCAGGACAACTTACAATAGATCAAATGAAATCAATTTATTCCCTTTTTCACAAGAGGTTGATATAGTATTGACATTCTACTACTCTTTTATTAAATATTTTAATATGGTTATTTTCTTATAAAGAATTTTTTTATTCGATATATTTTTTAATTTTATGTTTTTGAATTCTTGCATTATGTCTTAATCTATAGCCACAACAGGGACAAAAAAGGCCATTCCATTTGATAAATATATCACAAATTTGACAGCGTTTTTCATTTTCTCCATAACGCAGAGTCTTTGGTATTTTTTTTGATTTATGTCTGATGCAAATTCCTCTACAGGTCATTGTCTAGCCAATATCCCCATGTTTAGGATGTAAGTTAAATTCTATCTTTAATATAATACTTATCCAAAAAATGGTTCCACTAATATAGTATTCTAATCGTAAAGTACTTATTCTTCCTTTATAGTTTGAAAAGACCTAAGGAATCATTGATAAACAAATATCTTTATATCAATATAGGAAAGATCATTGGTCATATTTATATAAAATTATCAAGTAATGAAAATTAAAATCATATTATGCTATGTCTTTATAAAAAAATAAGATTAATTAAATTAAATTATCCATTATACAATATGGATATTCTTAATGAATAAAGACGGATTAATTGATAGCGAAAAATTAAAAAAATCTTTTAAGACATTTTGTATAATAGGCGACCCTGTTAATCATTCGCTATCTCCTTTAATACAAAACTCTGCATTTGCTTCATTAAATTTAAATTATTCATATATTGCTTTTAGAGTTCCACCTTTAGAGTTGGCAGACTCGGTTAAATCATTAAAAAAAATAAATACAGCGGGATTCAATGTTACTTTACCTCATAAGGTAAGTATTATCAATCAAATTGATAAATTATCGGTCGAGGCAAAAACCGCTGGTGCAGTTAATACTGTCAATAACGAAGATGGGGAATTCATAGGATACAATACAGACATTCATGGTTTGATTGCCCCATTAGAAGAACGACAAATAAATTTTAACAATAACGAAATTTTAATATTAGGTGCTGGTGGCTCCTGCAGAGCTGCATTAGTGGGACTTGCTAAAAAAAAAGATATAAAAAAAATTAACATAGTCAATAGAGATCAAAAAAAATTAGATAAAGTAATGGACTTGGGTAAAGAACTAGGTTTGAAATGTATTCCTTTGCATTATGATGATGAAAATACTTTAAATGAAAAGTCATTGAATTCTAAATTAATTATTAATACAACATCTATAGGATTAAATAATGAAACAAGTCCTTTAAAATCAAATTTTATGAGTAAAGATGCCTATGTTTTTGATATAGTATATAACCCCATTTATACAGATCTTTTAAAGAAAGCTAAAGAGGCGGGTTCTAACATAATCTTTGGTTATGAAATGCTAATATATCAAGGAGCAAAATCCTTTAAAATATGGACTGGTATTGATGCACCAATAAATGTAATGAAAAAAGCATTATTTGGAATTTTTGGTAAACCGACGTAAATGAAAAAACTCACCTCTACTTCAACTGTTTTTGGAGCTATTTCTATTATTAATGCTATAGCAACTGGAAAAGGTTCTACTTTAGGAATATCTTTGAAGGTTAAGGCAAAAATAACTTTGGAGCCTGGATTGGCAGGTATTTCAAAAAACTTTGCAAATGACAAGTTAATTAATAAAATTATAAAATCGATTATACCAAATAAAATACTTAATAATAATTTTGTTTCCATTAATCTTGTCTCCGATATTCCAGCAGGCTGGGGTTTAAAGAGCTCCAGTGCGGTTTCTAATGCTGTTTCTTTAGCCTGTTATAAATTAGTAAATGAGGAGATTTATGATAGATCTGTAATAAATACTGCAGTCAATTCCTCTTTGTGGGCAAAAGTAAGTGTTACGGGTGCTTTTGATGATGCATGTGCTTGCTATTTTGGAGGAATAATCTTATCAGATAATTACTATAAAAAATTAATCAAAAGAGAACCAGTAAATAATGATCTATGGGTAATAATTTTTCTTCCAAATGGTATTTCACGTGGAGACATAAAGAAATTGAAATTACATAAAGAACTTTTTAATCATGCTTTCAAGATTGCTTTTAGAGGCGATTATTGGAAGGCTATGAATTTAAATGGTGTTTTGATAAATTCAATTCTTTATAATAATTATGATCCTTTACTTCGTGCAATAGAAAACAATTGCTTGGCAGTAAGTTATTCAGGTAATGGTCCTGCAATTGCAGCAGTAGTTTACAAAGATAACATTGAAAAATTAAAAAATTCATTAGAGAATTTCGATGGAAGGTTGATAGTATCCCAAGTTAATAATTCAAAAGCTTTTGTTGTATAGTTATTAATCATAATTGTATGTAAATAGCATAGTGTTGGTTTAAGATGGTAAAAATTACAATTAAAAACTCTCAAATATGTGGAAAAATTTCTTGCCCTCCAAGTAAAAGCTATTCCCACCGTGCAATAATTATTTCTGCATTATCAAATGGAGTATCTAATTTGGAGAATATTCTTTTTTCAAGAGATACTATTGCAACAATCAACTGTTGCAAGATGCTTGGGATAGCCATAGAAGCAAATTCTTTAAACCAAATATACCATTCGAATAGCAGAAGAGATGATTTATCATTAAATAGCACTGGAAATCTAAAGATTTCAAGCGATGGAGGTAGATCAGGGTTCGAGACACCGGAGGATATTCTAAATGCAGAAAATTCAGGAACAACTATAAGGCTTTTAACAACTGTATGTTCGCTTGTAAATAACGGTTTCACAATTTTGACTGGTGATAAAAGTTTAAGGAAAAGACCAATGAGCGATTTGATCAACTCGCTTAATCAATTAGGAGTCGAATGTTACTCTTCTAAAATAAGTAACACTCCACCTATAATAGTAAAGGGAGGTGGGATAAAAGGAGGTGAAGTTCAGATTAACGGACTAATATCAAGTCAATTTGTCTCTTCATTATTATTATCATGTATATATGCCAAGACAAAGGTTACAGTCAATGTTTTGGGAAATCAAGTTTCAAAACCCTATATACTTTCCACAATTTCGATAATGAAAAAATTTGGTATAGAGATAAAGACTGGATCGATTAGTATCAACAGTAAAGTCCCGTCTAATTCGTCATTTCCTACAAACACTTTCTCCAGTGGTTATTTACCAACCTTCAACACTACAAATTTACATAAGAACAATTTTGTAACTGAATTTTATGAGGTTCCAAATGGAAAAGATTATTCAGCTACTAATTTTAGAGTTCCAGGGGATTTTTCTACAGCTGCATTACTATTATCTTCTGCGATATTAACTGACGGAGAATTGATTTTATCAGGTTTGGATTTTTCTCTACCGCAAGGAGACGCTAACATTGTCAATATTTTAAAAATAATGGGTGCAGATATTATTGAAAATGAAAATACTGGAACAATAAAAGTTACCGGGAACAGGCTACTCGAAGGAGGGGAATTTGATTTGCATGATACACCAGACCTGCTTCCTGTAGTTTCTATTCTTTCATTAAAGTGTAAAAATGCTGTTAAAATTAGTGGCATCTATCATGCTAGATATAAAGAAACTGATAGAGTTGCCAATATCGCGTCTCAATTAGTAAAGTTTGGAGCAAAAATAAAAGAAGATGTCGATACTATTTCTATTATTCCACCTAAAAGGATTGAAAACGCTTCAATTAATTCATTTGATGACCATAGACTTTTTATGGCATTTTTTATTGCAGCATTGGCTACTGAAGAATCGGATATAGAGGGGGCTGAATCAGTAGATGTTTCCTATCCTGATTTTATCAGAGATATGAAAAAACTAGGAGCTAAGGTAATTTAATTTAATTTGAGTATAATTTATAGTGACAAAAATCTATCTACACAAAAACTATAATTGAATAGATATCTAAATCGATATTTAATGTATTGGTATATGAGTGATCAAGAATATTATTGTTATTAAAAATAATAATATAGTGGATATATAAATTTATTTTTATATGCCTGCAAACGTTCTGGGAGAACGATTCTCGATTACGAGCTTTGGAGAAAGTCATGGCAAATGTATTGGAACAGTTGTTGATGGATGTCCAGCCGGCCTAAAATTAGATGAGCAGGATGTACAGCCATTATTAGATTTGAGAAGACCCGGGCAATCAATAATTACAACGCAAAGAAAAGAAATTGATAAAGTTTCTATCATTTCTGGAGTTTTTAATGGATATACTTCTGGTGCCCCTATTTGTTTATTAATTTGGAATACTGATGCAGATTCAAGATCCTATGAGGAAATTAAGCATACCCCAAGACCTGGACATTCTGATTATCCGGCTTATTTGAAATATGGAGGATTTGCTGATTACCGTGGAAGTGGAAGGTTTTCAGGTCGACTAACTGCAACCATTGTGATGGGAGGAGCTATAGCATTAAAAATTTTATCACAATATTTGAATATAAAAATCATCAGTTATACAAAATCTATAGGTAATGTTATCTGTGATACTGAAAATATGTCATTTGATGAACTATGTGATAAAAGATATTTAAATGAAGTGAGATGTCCTGATTTTGCTTCAGCCACGAAAATGAGAGATAATATATTATCCGCAAGGAAACATGGAGATTCTCTTGGTGGTATAATAGAATGTATTACAAGTGGAGTTCCACCTGGGCTTGGAGAACCTATTTTTGAATCAATCGAATCGGAATTATCCAAAGGACTTTTTAGTATCCCGGCTGTCAAAGGAGTTGAATTCGGTTCGGGTTTTATGGGATCGACTATTAAAGGTTCACAAAATAACGATACATTTTATATCGAAAAAACATCAGGGAAGATTTTAACAACCACTAATAATTCAGGTGGCATACTCGGAGGCATAACAAACGGAATGCCTTTGAAATTTCGGATAGCATTGAAACCTGCTGCTTCTATTTCAATGGCTCAAAAAACAATAAATATTGAAAAGAGAACTGAAACAGATCTCCAGATTAAGGGTAGACATGACCCTTGCGTTGTACCGAGAGCGCCACCAGTTGTTGATAGTGTGGTAGCTATAATACTATTAGATCATTGTATAAAATGTAATTTAATACCATCTGTTTTAAAAGAACTGTATAATGAAAATCAGTAAAAGGAGACGATGATCTGAAAATGACCGTAGAAAAACTAGATGATCTAAGGTATAGTATGAAAACAGTAACCCAGCAGATAGTATCTTTGATTAATCAAAGAATGGAGATCGCAAAAAAAATTGGTGAAATTAAAAATGAATTACAACTTAATGTAATAGATGATAAAGTTGAACAGGATATTAAAAATTATATTTTATTCGAATCAAAAAATAAAGGTTTGGACCCCGAATTTTCTGGGCGAATTTTAAATTTGCTCATAAATGAATCGGTCACTATTCAGAATTATGAAAAAAATAAAAAGAAATTATCAGGAGGTCTATCCATTACAAACGAGAATAAAACGTCATTATTAAATACAAACTTAAAAAACGAATACAATACTTCGAATGATATAAAAATTAGAACCCATATGGATGTATTTAATAAGGCAAAACAGATGGATTATTTAGGTAAAAAAATTATTCATATGGAAGTTGGTGAACCCGATTTTTCACCACCGCCTCAAGTTAAAGAAGAGTTGATGTTGATTTATGATAAGCACAGGTATCATTATACTGCAACTGCTGGTATAGATGAACTTAGAAAAAAACTTTCCATTTATTTAACTCAGATAAGCGATAACAAATCAAATCAAATCTATCCTCAGAACATATTAACTACAGTCGGTGGTAGATTTGCAATTTTCTGTACCTTTTCTGCAATACTCAGACCCGGCGATGAAATTATAGTTATAGAACCTGCCTGGCCCGCATACAAAGATTGTGCTCAGTATATGGGGGTAAAATCAAAAATTATTAGAACTACCCTAGAAGAAGAATGGGAACCTGATATTTCGTTGATTGAAAACTCTATAAATATTAATACAAAAATAATTTGCCTTAATTATCCTAACAACCCTACCGGCAGAATATTGGACGAAGAGAAACTCAAATCTATAATCCAGTTAGCAGAGAAAAATAACCTTTATATTTTAAGTGATGAAGTTTATTGTAATTTTGCGTTTAAAAAGTTTTCAAGCATGTTAAAATTCTCATTTGAAAATTCCATCATGATAGGTTCATTTTCAAAAACCTTCTCAATGACTGGCTTTAGAGTTGGATTTGCTTATTCCATGAATAAGAATTTAATCGACAAGGTAATAAAGATCCAATCACTATCTCTGACCTCTGTATCCGAACCAATGCAATATTGTGCTTTGGCTGCATTATCGTATAATCCATCTGAGTATTCTCAAATAATGCATAAAAGAATTGATTTTGTGTGTTCGAAGTTACAAAATATGCCTTTTGAATTTAACTATCCTGATGGTGCTATGTATGTATATGCCAAAATTAATGAAGAATTAGCAATAGACGATTTGACTTTGATTGAAAAATTATTACAGAATGGGGTCGCGGTAGCCCCTGGAAGTGGATTTGGAGAAAATTATGAGAATTATATTAGAATTTCTACTTGCATAGATGAGAATAAATTAAGCAAAGGCCTAGATATTATTAATCAAGTAGTAACTTCTTTCTAGATACTTTTTTTATTAAATTTATTTGTCTGAATAAAAATGGGAAATACTGTAACAATTATAGGAGCTGCCGGCAAAATGGGAAAATGGTTTTTTGATTATTTTAATAGTATAAAAAATAGTTCAGCCACTTTAAAAAATAGCAGCGATTTGTTTATTGATAAAATTCTTCTTTATGATATAAAAGAAATTAATTATGCATTGAATTATACTAATGAAAAAATTGATATTGTAAATAATGTTTCAGAATCGCTCAAAATTTCAGATATTGTTGTATTTTGTACGCCTATAAACGAGATTATAGAAATAATCAATTGTAATGTTAATTCGTTTAAATATGGATCAATAATTATTGAAATTTCATCAATTAAATCAAACGTCCATAAAATTTTATTGAATATTTCTACAAGAATGAATATTGTAACTTTGTGTGTACATCCGATGTTCGGTCCTGGAGCTTCTGTCGTTTCAACTAATAAAATTATATTTATTCCAGTTAATAAAAATAATCGTAACGTTGAAGAAGATGTATTAAATAAAATTTTTTCTTCATATGAGAAAATTATAATTGAAGATCCAGAAAAACACGATCTAGCTATTTCTGTAATCATTAGTTTAATTTATTTTATTAACTTGATTTTTTCAAAATTATTAATCGATTTATCTTCTACTAATGAATTTAAATTTGAAGAAAATCTAATACAATTTTTTAAAAAAATATCTGGAAGTACTTTTAAAATTCAATCCTTATTGAGTGAAAGTATTTTAACAGATGATGTTTCACTTTTCTTATCTCTTTTTATTAAGAATGATAAATCTTTTCTAACATTTAAAAAGTATAATCAACTTTTCATCCAACTATTAGATAAGGTTGAAAATAAAGATCAAGAATTTATTAAAGATTTTATAATGACAACTAAAAACAGTATCAAAAAAGAGATTGATATTAATAATTCTTATGATTTATTGTACAAATTTTTAAATTCTTAACATATGTGATGGAGAAAAAACATCATAATATATAATCCAATTTTTAATTTAAAAATATGGTTGCAAGGAAATGGTTAGATAATGAAGTATCATTAGATCCAATTAAAGAATTAACGATTGCGGTTGTTGGATATGGAATTCAAGGCTCCGCCCAAGCATGTAATATGAAAGATTCCGGAATTAATGTTATTGTTGGTCTGAGACCTGATGGGAAAAGTTGGACCAAAGCTGAAAATGATGGTCACAAGGTTATGTCGGTTTCTGATGCTGTTAAGAAAGCAGACATAATTCATATTCTGATACCAGACATGGAGCAAGAAAATACATTTAGAAATGATATTGGTCCTTTCTTATCCGAAAATAAAGCAATAAGTTTCTCTCATGGCGCTGCCATCCATTGGAAATGGATAGTATCACCGGAAAATGTTGATATTATAATGGTTGCTCCAAAAGGTCCTGGTCAAAGAGTAAGAGAGTTATATCTTGATGGATTTGGAACTCCATCACTTGTTGCAGTTCATCAAGATTATTCTAAACAAGCGTGGAATAGAGTACTAGCATTAGCAAAATCTATTGGTAGTACCAGACCGGGCGTTATAGAAACTAATTTTAAGGAAGAAGTTGAGACTGATTGGTTTGGAGAGCAGGTCGATCTTTGTGGCGGAGTTCATAATATGGTTATTAAATCCTTTGAAACTCTTGTTGAAGCAGGCTATCAACCTGAAATAGCCTATTTTGAATGTTTACATGAATTAAAGTTAATTGTTGATCTAATCCAAAAATACGGTATTACAGGAATGTATAATCGGGTTAGTGAAACTGCAAGATATGGTGGCCTTACTCGGGGCAAAAGAGTAGTCGATCAAAATTCAAAAAACAATATGAAACAAGTACTAGATGAAATCCAATCAGGGAAATTTGCAAGAGAATGGGTTGAAAATTATAGTAAAAATAAAAAAACAGCATTTGCTAAATTACTAGCCGAAGTAGAAAACCATGAGATTGAAAAAGTCGGCAAAGACTTAAGAAAAATGATGTGGCCTGATGATACAATAATTTAAAATATTGCTATAAAATCTATTTTTTTTTAATATTATTTTGTATGTGCTCAATAATAGTTTGAAGTGATGTTCCCGGGCCAAAGTTTCCTGTAATACCTTCATTTTCTAATGCGTTTTTATCCGATTCAGGAATGACTCCCCCGCCAACTAATAAAATATCATTGATATTTTTTTCTTTAAAAAGTCTTGATACTTTTGGGAATATTGTAAGATGTGCACCGTTTAACAAACTCATCGCTACCACATCAACATCTTCTTCTATGGCTGTTTTAACTACTTGTTCAGGTGTACAAAATAATCCTGAATAAATTACTTCCATTCCAGCATCTCTTAAGGCTCTACATATAACAAGTGCACCTCTGTCATGACCATCTAAGCCTAATTTCGATACTAAAATTCTTATTTTTTTGGATTTATTTCCAGAATCTTGTTGATGCATTATTGATGATGCAGACATATCCTAAAGTATTAAAACACGGGGAGATTAAAATATTTTATATCAATTGATATTGTATTCTTGTTTTTTTATTTGTATATAATTTATAATTAAAGGTTTATTGCACTACAATTTTTATATTCAAATATACATGAATATCATTTCCAAGTTGTTTTTGAAATATACTAACAACAAACAAAGTACGCAATAGTCAGCTATAACAAATAAGTTAAAGATCTACTAATTGCAGATGTGTTAACAATTTGCAAAATAATGTCCGATTGTTAGAAATATGCATTCAATTTGAATGGTTGACCTTTTTCCTATTCATACAAACAAATAATTATTTATTCAAAGCATTTTAATTCAAAAATAATTTCAATAATTAATCTATATAGTAAAATTTATGTAAAGATAATTAATTAATGGATTTTCATCGAAACTTGCAATTATAAAAAAATTAAATTTAAAGCAAAAAGCTTATCATTTTTTAATATTATAGAAATTATTTATGGTTATTAATAGTCTTAACTTACTCTAAATATATTACTCTAACACAAAAATCAATTATCCAAGAGCAATCCTTATTATTAATAGAGTATTAATTTAGAATCATTAGATCTCTTGCATAATTGCCTGCAAACAGCTTTATGACCATCATTTCTTCTTCACTCTGTTCTCTTTTTGCTTTCATACGAGAGGTTATCCAAAAAACCAATACTTTTCAAATCATTTACCGGCCTTACAGTACAGG
>JBBRRG010000012.1:0-15081 GCA_038200895.1 Candidatus Nitrosocosmicus sp.
ACAGGCAGTAAAAGCCGGATTGACCGAAATTGGTGATATCTATATAGTAAATAAATCAGATATCGAAGGCTCAGAAACACTTTATTACTCTCTTATAGAATTAATTGGCGAAACTCCTAGAAAGCCATTGATTGTTAAAACTTCTGCCAAAACGACTGAAGGTTTACAAGAACTTTGTTTAAATGTTGATACTATTGTTAAAAGTAATGAATGGATTTCAATACAAAAGCAAAAGCAAAAACAAGTTTTATATGATGAATTAAAAGAAATGGTTTTAGAAAAAGTTAAACAAAAAACATTAATAGTTTTCAAAACAAAAAGTAATGAAATTAACGAATTACTTGATTTGCTGTTAAATAAACTTAAAGATCCCTATACCGCATCAGAAGAATTATCTTTATTAATATTTTCAAATAAATAAGATGTATAACATATGAGTGAAAATACAGTTAAAACCGATTCTGGTATTCCTGTAAAACAATTTTTTTCTAAAAAGGATATACAGAATAGAGATGAATCAGAACCTGGTACCTATCCATTTTTGAGAGGATTATACCCAACTATGTACAGAGAGCGTCTTTGGACTATGAGACAATATAGTGGATTTGGTAGCTCGGAGGAGACCAACAATAGATTTAAATTTTTGTTAGGACATGGTCAAACCGGTTTATCATTAGCATTTGATTTACCGACACAGACTGGAAGAGATTCTGATGACCGCCAATCTGAAGGCGAGGTAGGAAGAACAGGTGTTCCTATAAGTTCTATTGATGATATGCTTACTTGTTTTAAAGATATTCCTTTAGATAGGGTAAGTACTTCAATGACTATAAATTCTACTGCATCGATTCTTCTTTCCTTATATATTTCTGCAGCAGAATCTCAAGGAATATCACCATCTCAAATAAGAGGAACAACTCAGAATGACATATTAAAGGAATATATTGCAAGAAATACATATATTTTTCCACCTAAACCTTCACTGAGGCTTATTGGTGACATGATACAATATTGTTCAGTCAATGTTCCTCAGTGGTATCCAATAAGTATTTCTGGCTATCACATAAGAGAAGCTGGTTCTAATGCAGTTCAAGAGCTTGCATTCACTTTTGCAAATGCAATAGAATACATAAATACATGTATTAGCAAAGGACTTAAAATAGATGATTTTGCACCTCGTCTTTCATTTTTCTTTTGTTGTACAATGGAGTTTTTTGAAGAAATTGCAAAGTTCAGGGCAGCAAGAATAATTTACTCAAAAATTCTTAAAGAAAAATTCGATGCCAAAGATCCAAAGTCTTTGCATTTAAGATTTCATGTCCAAACGAGTGGTGAATCCTTAACTGCACAACAAGTTGATAATAATGTTGTTAGAGTAACAACTGAGGCATTGGCTGCTGTTTTGGGCGGCTGTCAATCTCTACATACGAATTCTCGTGATGAAGCCTTGGCATTACCCACAGAAGAGTCTGTCAAAATAGCTCTACGTACCCAGCAAATTATTGCATCTGAAACAGGTGTTACTAAAACAGCCGATCCTTTGGCCGGTTCATATTATATTGAATATCTAACCGAGCAAATAATTGAAAGGGTCAATTCCTATCTTGATAAAATTGAAAAAATGGGCGGATCATTGGCAGCTATTGAAAGTAATTTTTTCCAAGAAGAGATTAGAAAAAATGCATATCAATTAAAAAAAGAAATTGATGAAAATAAAAGGATTATAGTAGGTGTTAACAAATTTAAAGATTCCAAAAATATCGAACCTAAACTAAATATTATTGATCATCTTCTTGAAAAAAAACAAATAGATAAATTAAAAGAATTTAAAAGTTCTCGAGATAAAATAAAAGTTCAGCATTCAATTTCTGATCTTATTTCTTCTGCGGAAAAACCTGAAGTTAATCTTATGCCATTGATTATTTCAGCAGTAAAAAATAAAGTGACATTAGGTGAAATAAGCAACGGATTTAAAGAAATATTTGGTTTTTATTCTCCAAAAATTTCCTTTTAATTTTTATTATTTGATTTCAAAAAGCTTTATTTCCTCCAGATTATTACTTAAAATTGCATTTAAGATTTTCCTTCCAGCATCTGATTTTTTATCTAGTTTTAGTCTTGCCTTTTTGCCTATCAAATTGCTTAAAAGCAATTCATCCTCTAAAAATAAATTTATTTTCTTGCCGATTAGATTATCATCTACTGTAAATAATATATGAGCTCCTGATTCAGTTACATCAAATTGTATTTCATCACCAATTGTTAAAATTTTTGCTTCAACATCAATTTTGATCCCTAATATTTTTTCAATTTCTGAAATTGTGCTGCCGCCTCTCCCTATTATTTTTGGAATAACTTCATTATTTACTAGAATTCTTACCCTATCATTTGAAATAATGTGAATTTCAGCATGAGGATCAAATCTTTTAATCACCTCTTTTATTTTAGACTCCGCTAACTTGTTTATTTTATTATTATTTTCTAATTTATTATTTATATTCTCAAGAGGAATTATGACATTTTCTTCTCCATAGGAATATATCTCATATTCAGTTTCTTTATTAAAAAAATCTTTGATTTCCACTACAGGTCTTGCCAAATCTTGTTCTGTCATACCCGCGGGAACTTTTACCGTCAAATTTAGTTCATAGATTTTTCCTATTTTTCCTTCATGAATAAAAATTACTGTATCTATTATATGAGGAATCATACCAAGCTCAATTTTGCCAATAAATCTTTGAATTGCGTCTAATGCCTTACTTGCATGGATCACTCCAATCATTCCTATCCCGGTTAATCTCAAATCTGCGAATAGTTCAAAATCTTTAATTTTTCTTACTTCATCAAAAATAGTAAAATCCGGTCTAACTAATAAAAGAAGATCAGCAACCCTTTCAAAACCATTTTTAAATGATCCATATTGAACAACGCTTTCTGGAACTTGCAAATCTCTAGGAGATTCTAAAGTTTTTACTAATTTGTTATTGAGAACATAATTTTCGGCAATACTGCTTGCAAAGGTACTTTTTCCTGAACCCGGTGGACCTGCAATCAAAATTCCTTCTGCTTCCCCTGATATTCTTTTAAGTAAGATATCATTAATATCATAGTCACTTAGTGATAGTTTTTTTATTGGTCTTACTGCAGTTATCTCAATTTTATTTGATATTGGTGGTTGGGTTATTACAATTCGTAGATTATTATACATTATCACAAAACATTCTTCAAAAGCGATTTCTACAGTAGAAATTTTTTTATTATTTTTTACTGAAAATAAAAACTCAATAATTTTAAGTAATGTGTTTTTATTAAGTTTTTCATCAGAGATTTTTTCAAGTGAAAAATTTCCAGGAGTTCCTCTTTTAGCTAGGGGCTCTATACCTTCTATCAAATGTACACTCATTGATTTTTCATCAAAATAATTTTCTATGTTAAATTCTTCTAACACCTCTAATTTTTTATGAATACTGGTTATACCAGTAGCATCTGCTACAAGATGTTGAATATAATCTGCAGTGAATAGTGTGGCATTTTCGTTCTTAGCTATATCACTTATTAAGGAATCTATTCTGCCGTTTTTTGCTAATCTTATTTCTGCAAGGCTAGGTTTTTCTCCTACATAATTTAAATCGATCTTTTTCTCGATACTTTTTTCTCTTATTTTTTTTAACTCTATAAGTCCAATTATACCATGTTCTTTTTGTTTACATGCCTGAGATTGCAACTCATCTATTACTGCCTTAGGAATTAATATTTCATAATTTTCATTAATTTCATTATTGTCAATTTTTTTACTAATTTCCCCATCTATTATAATACTAGTATCCAAAACAATTTTTGTCTTCAACTTGATCTATGATTTGTTTATTATCTGAATTCTTAAAAAAGGTTACTACACAAAAGATTTAAAAGATTTAAGAATTATTATTTTGTCAATCTAATTTGAATTTTTAATTCGTTACAGAGCAATTTTTTTCACTTTATGAATAAGTTATATTAATGATCTAAAATAATACATTTATTTCATTGAGTAAATTAGAAATTAAAAACATATCTAAAATTTTTTCACTTAATGGTGATAGAGGTGAAAAAAATAAAGTTTTAGCTGTTAATAATATAAATTTATCAATTGAAGAAGGCCAATTTGTATGCTTTGTTGGTCCGTCTGGATGTGGGAAATCAACACTTCTTAACATAATTGCAGGCTTGGAAAAACCTTCTAGTGGCGAATTGATATTAAATGGGAGGCCCGTTTTTGAAACCGGGCCTGATAGAATAATGGTCTTTCAAGAAAATGCACTATTTCCATGGTTAAGTGTTATTGATAACGTCGAATTTGGGTTAAAGATGGTGGGTATTGAAAAGGAAAAAAGAACAAAAATCGCAATGCATTATCTGGATATGATGGATTTAGGTAAATTTGCTAAATCCTATACTTATCAACTTTCTGGGGGTATGAAACAAAGAGTTGCTATATCTCGTGCCTTATCAATGGACCCTGATATTTTATTAATGGACGAACCATTTGCAGCACTGGATTCTCAAACTCGTGATTTATTGTTGGTTGAGCTACAATTAATATGGGCAAAAACTAGAAAAACTATAATTTTTGTAACTCACAATATATCCGAATCAATATGTCTTGGTGATAAAGTAGTGGTTTTTACTAAAAGACCTGCATCTGTAAAGAAAGAGATCATAATTGATTATCGAAGACCAAGGCTATCTGAAGATTCTAATTTATTTGAATATAATCGATTAGTTTTGGATGAATTGAAAACAGAGATAATTCAAACTAAAAAAAAAATATAAAAATAAAATTAATAGTTTTTTATTTTTTTTAATAATTCCACTCCTCCACTAAAATCATTTGGAGAAGTAATCAAAACTTGGTCAACAAGTTTTTCGATTTTAAAAAAAAATTCTAAGACATCATTTTTATATTCATCCCAATTTAATCCTATCATTTTTGCAGCTTTATTGTTTTTCTCAGAAGGAATCATTATACATGGAATCAAATTTATTGGATGAGGTTCTAATATACTTTTTAAATCTTTTACCTCTTCAATCGAGTTAATAGACTGGGTTATCAATCCGTAGGGATTTGACTTAATCTTCCTTTTAAAATTACTAAAATCTAAAATTTTATTTGGTATTGATAAATTTAAATTTATAAAGTTATTGTAACCTAAAAAATTAAGCCTAGTAACTACATCTGTCGGTTTTGAAAGCTTCTCAGTAACAATTTTATCGGATATCTGAGGCTTATCTCCCATAATAAATAATAAATCATTGATTTTCAAAAAAATTGACTGTGTTGCAAATTGTATTAATGAATTAATGTTTCTATCTCTTGTTCTTACACTACAACTCAGTATTATCTTTTCATTTTTTATATTTTCTCTTATTAGTGAAGCTCCATGCAGACTAGAAATTCTTGGTATTCCTAGAACTGAATCTGTAATATGTAATGAGTTAACGTATTTTAATATTATTTGAGTCCTATTGATAAATTTGTCTATCTCTTGATTTAACATATTAATATTAAGAGTTGAATCAAGAAAAACTTTAGGCGGATTTAATTCATAAATAATATTCATCTTTATTTTATAAATGCGGAGTCTATTATATCTAAAAAAAGTTTTTTAATTATTTCTATAGATTGTATTTATATTATTGATATCCAAAAAACAGTTTTATGAGATATTTTCAGATAATGAAAATTTAAAAATACCTATCATCGAAAAGGATATCCGATGTCTTGATCCAGATAAAATTTATTCTGGAGTGTTGGTTATTATTCATTTTCCAGCAAATGTTCCATCAATTTTATTAACAAAGCGAAGTACTTATTTAAAAAATCATGCGGGGGAAATTTCATTTCCTGGAGGTAAATTTTATTCTTCAGATAAATCAATACTAGATACCGCAATAAGGGAAACATATGAAGAGATTGGTGTTAAAATAAATAAAAAACAGATTGTTGGGTGCCTTACCCCAATCTATACCCATACTACAAAAATCTTGGTATATCCATTTATTGCATTAGAAGAAAAAATTTCAAATAAATTTCAACGCAACTCAGCAGAGGTCGAACAGATAATTAATTTGCCTTTTGAAAAATTAAAGGCATCTATATCCGAAGATAACTATCACCTAAATAAAAATTTTAAAATGTTCAAATTTATAGTTGATGATTATATTATCTGGGGTGCTACAGCAAGAATATTAAAAGAACTCATTGACCGAACAAACTCGTAATGCTATATATCATGGAATATTTCTGTAAATTAAGAAAAATTTCTTGATTTGATTTTTTACCTGTGTAGTTAACCAAATGATGGGACTTTTTTTGTCAATTTGTTCGTTTTGAAAAATTTATATAAATTAATCATAAAAATCCAACAATTGGTATGAAAAATAAATTAAAATCTACTTTATATAAAATTTATTCATATTCTTCTTGCTCTAATATTTTTATAAATTTATCATTAAATTCAAAAGTAGATAACTCTCCTCCTATATCTTTTGTTTTTATATTATTGCGAAAAAGTTGGTCTACTGCTTTTTCGATTTTTACTGATTGACTCGTTATCTTTTTATCATCATACTTATCTCCAAGCCATTCAAACATCATTTTTAACGCCAAGATAAACGCCGTTGGATTAGCTATATTTTTACCCGCAATATCAAAAGCAGCTCCATGTACTGGCTCGAATAAAGCAAAATTTTCTCCAATATTGGCAGCAGGAGCTAACCCTATACTACCCGTTACTTGGGCTGCCTCGTCTGAAAGAATGTCTCCAAATAGATTTGTTGTTAAAATTATGTCGAAGCGATTTGGATTTCTTATCAATTCCATAGAACATGCATCCACATACATTTCTTCTACCTGTACATTTGCATATTTTTTCGCTATTTCTTTAGCAATCTCAATAAAAAGTCTATCACTTTTTCTTAAAACATTTGATTTGTGTACTATTGTAACTTTTTTTCTCTTTCTTTTATTTGCTATTTTAAAACCATATTCTGATATTTTATTAGAAGCCCTTCTGCTCGTTTTCCTTAATGAGATTACGGTATCATCGTCAGAAAAAAACTCCCATCCTATGTATAGGTCCTCTGTATTTTCTCTTACTGTTATTAAATCCACATTATTTGATATTGAATCGATGTTAGGATAGTTTTTTGATGGTCGTATATTTGCAAATAATTCAAAATATCTCCTTAAAACAAGTACCACATCTGCTGCAGATTCTCCAACTGGTGATTTTAAACATGCCTGAGAGTCTCTTATTTTTCTAAATGAATCTTCAGGTAAAGCTGCATTGTATTTTAATAATGCATTGTCACCTGCTTCTACTTTAATGATATCAAATTTTAAAGAGGATGACTTATCATGAATATTTTCCAATATTTTATTTATACATTCTGAAAGTTCAGGTCCTATTCCATCACCAACCAACAGTGAAATTTTATATCTTGTCATTGTAATTCATAAAAGGTGCGTAATTCACTAAATTAGTTTTCTGTTTGGATTAATTTTTTTAACATCGTTGTATTAATTGCATCGATTACTGCTTGAACCGATGTAACAACTATATCTTTGCCAGATTTCCTTGATGAAATAATATTGCCTTCCTTGTCTTCAACTTTGACAGATACTTCTGCAGAAGCCGCTGAGCCACCAGTAATAGAATCCAATTTGTATTCTCTTATCTTGATACTTGCTATTTCATTAGCAATGGTCTGAATTGCTTTTAATGCTGCATCGACTGGTCCAACACCTGTTTCTGAAGCGATAAAATCTTTACCATGGATATTTAATTTAACAACTGCAGTAGGAATAATATGTATGCCTGTGACTATGTGAAATTCATTTAATTTGAATTTTTCGTCAAATTTTTTATTTTTAATTACCTCCGATGCTATTGATAACAAATCTGATGTAGTTATCGGCTGTCCCGAATCAGCTATTGTTTTTTGTTTGTCTACTATTTGTTTTAATTGGTCTTCTGTTGTGTTAATTGCAAATTCATCTAATATTGCTTTAATTCCATGAGTACCCGCATGTTTTCCAGCTTGTAACCATCTTTTTCTGCCTACTAATTCTGGACTTATAGGCTCGTAAGTTAGAGGATTGTTTATTATTCCATGAGTATGAATTCCTGATTCATGGCCAAATGCATTTTCACCAATAATAGCTTTATTAGGTTGAACAATTATTCCCATCGTGTTTGATACAAACCTTGAAACATCATACAATATAGCTGGATTGATACTATGCTGATAATTATAAAGACACTGTAATGCCATTACTACTTCCTCTAGAGATGCATTACCTGCTCTTTCACCCAAGCCATTTATAGTAACATGTGCACATGATGCCCCTGCTTCAAAACCTGCGATAGAATTTGCAACTGCAAGACCAAAATCATCATGACAATGTACACTAACTGGCAATTTAGTGACCTCTATCACATCAGTAACTAGTTTAGCAATATAATTAGGAGTGGAATATCCTACAGTATCTGGAATATCAATTCTATCTGCCCCCGCAGCTGCTACTGCTTTGAATATTTGATTGAGGAATTGCCTGTCTGTTCTCGTTGCATCTTCTGCAGAAAATTCTACTTTTAAACCATGTTTTTTCGCATATTCTACAGCAAATATAGCTTTATCTAGCACTTGTTCTCTAGTCATCTTTAATTTGTATTGTAAATGTATATCGGATGTTGCAATAAAAGTATGAATATATTTTAAATCACAATTGATTGCAATGTCTATGTCATTTTTTACAGTTCGAGCCAACCCACAAATATCAGCTTTAAGCCCTAATTTGCATATTTTTTTTATTGCTTCTACCTCTCCGGGAGAGACCACAGGAAATCCTGCTTCAATAGCGTCAACTCCTAACTCATCAAGCTTTATTGCAATCTCTATTTTTTGATCAGGTGAAACATCTACACCAGGGGTTTGTTCGCCATCTCTTAATGTTGTATCGAAAATTCTAATTTTTCTAATATCTCTATTACTACTATTACTACTATTATAGCTCATCATTTAATCCTCCTCTTGGTAATGCTGAAACTCCAGTTCGAGCTACTTGTATTATGCCATAACTTAATACTAAATTTTTAAAAGCATCAATTTTATCTGGGGTTCCTATTAACTCCACAGTGATAGTTTCATTGCTTATATCCATTATATTTCCTCTATATATCGATGCAAAGTTAGCTATTTCGATTCTTGTTGTAGGGTCTTTTGCATTCATTTTTATCAATGCTAATTCTCTATATACTGTATTTTCTTTATCAAGTACATTAACCTGAATTACATCTATTGTTTTCCTTAATTGTTTTACTAGTTGCTCTAATGTTTTTACATCCGATTTGGTTGTTATAGTCATTCTGGATAAATCAGGTTTTTCAGTTATTCCAACTGTTATACTTTCGATGTTAAAACCTCTAGACCTAAACAGATTAGTGATTCTAAATAATACTCCTGGTTTATTTTCTACAATTACAGATAAAATGTATAAAATAGCATGATTGTTACTATTTAAAAAAATAGATTTATTATTATCCATTTAGATTCAAGCTCCTGTAACCATATCTTTTAACCCTGTCCCTGGAGCAACGAATGGATATACGTCTTCATTAGGGTCAATTGGAATATCAATTACCGTAGCGATATCTGATTTTACTGCAGTTTTTATCGCTCTTTCTAATTCTTCCATTGATTGAACCCGAAAACCTTGAGCCCCATAGGCTTCTGCGATCTTACAATAATCCGGACAGTTTTTTAAATGAACTCCACTATATCTTCTATTATAAAAAGTGCGCTGCCATTGAGCAACCATTCCTAACATATGATTGTTAAGTATAAATACAATTACCGGGAGATCTTCTAATACTGAAACTGCCAGAGAATTTTCCGTCATATTAAATGATCCATCTCCTGCAATATCGACCACCGGTACGCTTTTTTGAGCTGCCTTTGCTCCAATTGATGCTGGAAATCCAAAACCCATGGTTCCTAATCCCGTAGAGCTAAAGAACGTGCCTGGTGATATTACATCAAAATGTAAAGATGCCCACATTTGACATTGTCCTACCTCGGTAGTAACTATACCATTTGATGGTAGTATTTCTCTTAACTTCTTCAGAGATTTTTTAGCAGTAATTTCTCTTGAGTAATCTTTTAGATTATCAACGTAGTAGGCTACTAGTTCTTTCTTTCTGTTTAACCATTGTTTAGAAATTTCTTCATTTGATTTAAAAGTTTTTGGTATCATTTTAATCAATGTTCTTAATGATGATTTTATATCTCCAATTACTGCAGCATTTACGGATTTATTTTTACCTATTTCAGCGGGGTCTATATCAAAATGAATTACATTTATATCTTTACCAAATTCATCAAATCTTCCTACAGTCCTATCGGAAAACCTGGCTCCAACTGCCACAATGCAATCTGCCTCCAGAATCATTCTATTTGCTTCGGCATGCCCATGCATACCTATGGGTCCTAAAGCTAACAGGTGATTTTCTGGAAATGCGCCCTTACCTTTGAATGTTGAAACTACTGGAATTGACAACAATTCAGCCAATGCTTGTAATTCTGAAAAAGCTCCAGAAAGAATTACTCCACCTCCTGCCATGATTATAGGTTTTTCGGCCTTCAGTAACATTTCACATGCTTTATTTATTTCAGAGAAATCCGGATCTACTATTGGATTATATCCTCGAACCTTTATGTATTCAGGAAACTCTATTTTTGTTATTTGCTGTTGTACATCTTTTGGAATGTCGATTAAAACCGGACCTGGTCTACCACTTTCAGCAATATAGAATGACTTTTTTACCATCTCTGGTATTTCTGATGCATGCCTTGGTTGAAAAGAGTACTTAGTACAAGGATTAGTTATACCAATGATATCAATTTCCTGAAAAGCATCTTTTCCTATCATTGGTATTGCTACTTGTCCTGTTACAGCCACAATTGGAGATGAGTCTGAGTATGCAGTAGCAATTCCTGTTACAAGATTAGTGGCTCCGGGGCCAGAGGTAGCAAAACACACACCTGCTTTTCTTTTTATCCTTGCATATCCATCCGCCATATGAGCAGCAGATTGCTCATGCCTAACCAAAATATGTCTTATTTTAGAATCTACTAATGCATCATAAATTGGAAGATTGGCGCCCCCAGGAAGACCAAATATATATTCTACCTTTTCTTTTTCTAAGGCCGTTAATAAAGCAGTTGCGCCTGATATTTCACTCATTATTTAACAAAACAACTCCTGATTAAAATATTTAAAATTTATAATAGCAAAAAGTTTGGAAATGAAAATAAGGTATTGTATATTAAATAACAATTAATTTGGTTTTTGAACATCATTTAATAAAATAACCTTTAATTTATAAATCTTATCCAAAATCCTTTAGTAATTGAAAAAAAAATCGAATTTAACTCAATTAGAAATCATTTTTTTGTTTAAAATTATTTGAAAATACATTGTTCATTTTTGCTTTGGATTCTTTTAAAAATAAATCATACGCTTCTGAAAAATTAAAATTCTCATGTACAATTGATTTAACAGCTTTAATCATTGCTACAGGGTGGTCTGATTGCCAAATGTTTCTTCCCATATCCACACCTAATGCACCATCATTAATAGCATCAAAAGTCAGTTGTAATGCATCTTTTTCAGATGTCTTTTTACCGCCTGCAATAATTATTGGAATAGGACAACTTTCCACTACCTTTATAAAATCTTTACAATAATACGTTTTTACAACATGTGCTCCTATCTCAGCTGCAATTCTACAAGCCAATCCTAAATATCTTGCATCTCTAGCCATTTCTTTACCAACAGCAGTTACAGCTAAAACGGGTATTTCATATTTTTCTCCCTCGTCTACTAACTTGGATAAATTGGCTAATGTTTGCGATTCATATTTGCTTCCTACAAAAATGGACATGGCTAAACATGAGGCATTCAATTTTATTGACTCCTCTATTGAGGTAACGAGAGTTTCCTTTGACAGATCTTCACCGATAATACTTGAACCACCTGATACTCTTAAAACAATGGGAACGTTACTATCCGGAGAAACTGATGTTCGTAAAATACCTCTTGTAAGCATAATTGAATCAGCGTGGGGTAATAAAGGTTTTATAGTCTCCTTTGGATTTTCTAGCTTTTCAGTTGGTCCCAGAAAATAACCATGATCTACAGCCAGCATGACACATCTGCCATTTTCAGGTCTAATAATTTTTGAAAGTCTGTTTTTCATTCCCCAGTCCATTTAATTCACTTCTATTTTCTTTTTAGGATATTATAAAACTTTGATAATTAATACGCTGTTGAGGTTATAATTATTTTCATTACATCTATAGCTCTATGCGCATATTCTAAAGCTTCAAATGAATTATTTAAATCAAATTTATGGGTTATTAATTGTTCAAAATCAATTATATTATTTGTTAATAATGCTATTGTCTGATGGATCTCTTTTTCAGAAGTAGCATAGCTTGGAATGATTTTCAATTCTTTTGAATAAATTAAACAAAGATCAATTTTTAAATCTGAATCTTTAGATGGTACTCCAAAAAGAGATATTGTTCCCCCTCTTCGAGTAATTTTTAATGCCTGAATAAAAGCATCTAAATTGCTGGTAGATATTATTGATACATCCACTCCAATTTCATCTTTTGAAAATACCATCTTTTCAATTTCTTTGCCGTTATTGTTTTGTACATTAATTGTAACAATAGATGGGTCAATATTCTTTGCAAAGTTCAATCTAAATTCATTTATGTCTACCAAAAATATTTTGGATGCGCCGAGAAGTTTGGCTAACATCATATGGATTAAACCAGTTGGCCCTGCTCCAAAAATTGCGATTTTATCTGCCCATTTCATATTTATTTTATTTAAAGATCGAATACAGCATGCAATGGGCTCTATCAATGCCGCCTGATTAAAATTGATGTTATCGGGTAGTTTTACAAGACCTCCTCTTAATACATTCCATTCTGGTACTAAAATATACTCTGACAATCCTGATGGTTCAATATTACTTGATTGATATTTTTCACACATGGTAAAATCTTCATTATAACAATAATGACATGCATAACAAGGAACATGGTGATGAATAAAAACCCGGTCCTTTATTCTAAAGTTCTTTACATTTTCTCCAATTTTTATTATTTCACCCGCAGGTTCATGACCTATTCTAGATGAGTTCATTCCGTATCTACCAAATACTTTTTCTAAATCTGAACCACATATTCCACATGATATCATTTTAACCAATACGTCATTTTGATTCACTCTAGGTAACTCAATATTTACAATTTTTACAATTTTATTGTCAAGTATTGCTGTTTTCATCTGTTATTATCGTTGTATCTATCTTAAAATATTTTATTTTATGTATTTTTTAGGTTTTTTTTCAAATAATTTTTTACAGCCTTCACAACAAAAGAAAAAAGTTTTGTTATTGTGTTCAAAAGTTGTAGCTAAGTCTTTGTCTAATTCAATTCCGCAAACGGGGTCTACAGGCACAATTAAAAAAAAAATAATTAGATATTTATTTATTTATATATACTTTTTTCTATTCTTATGCACTAGTCTAAGTTTGTCATGATGCAATATTTTATTTTTATGTCAAATTAAATTAACTTTATTCTAATTTATCAAGCCTACCTTAGTAAAATTGAAATGTCTTGCCCAGTAATAGAAATTTATTGTGCCAAATGTGGTAATAAAATTAAACATATGATTACACTTAAGCCTATAAAAGATGTACTTAGAGTTACGAAATATAAATGCCCATCTTGTGGGATTGGATTGAACCCCCTTGATTTTACAATCGAATTAGAGAAATTATAATATAGCAATCTATCTTATTTTTAAAAAAGAAATATTCATAAATCATGAGAATTATTTTATTTGAAACAATGTCTAAAAAATATTTTCATATTTTGCAATTTTAAAAGCACTAAATTTTTAAATTATTCTCAAAATATGTCAATCCAAATTATAGCTAAAATCTAGGAATCTTTCTCTACTATCATTGAAAATGCGAACTTGTAGTAATTTATCTGAACAAGTTAATACTGATATATAAAATGCAATTTATTTTCAATCAAATAGGTTTAATTAATATTTTAGATATATTATGATTAATTTCAAATATGTTAGAGAACAAATATAGATTAGGTGGAGAAGAACATGATTTTACTTTATTCAATTTTTCTCATGATGCTAAATCTATGGTCTTTGATTTTTAAAAACTAAATCCTTGATACAAATGATTTATCTTTATAGATGTGCCATAAAATATTCAAGAAAATATTATCTTGCAAAAATATAGGCAACATTCACATGGTTACTTTAATTATATAAAAAATAGAACATTCAAATTAATCATCTATTAAACTTTATTATTTACATTTTAAATGAAAAAAATGCATCATAAACTAGAAATCTGGCTGAGAGTAATTAGATTCAAATTCCTTGCAGCTTCAGCTATAGCCGTTACTAATGGTTTAGCTTTAAGTTATTGGTTCAAACCAGATACTTTCAATATTTTTTACGCTATTTTAATTTATATTGGAATTTTTTGTCTTCACTCAAGTGTAGATTTATTCAATGATTATTGGGACTTTAAACGTGGAATAGATCAGATTACAAAAAAAACTAAATTTAGTGGCGGTACAGGAGTTTTACCTGAGGGGTTATTAAAACCTGGTGAAGTATACTGGGCTGGTATTTTATTCTTAATTTTGGGACTACTAATTGGTCTTGTCTTTGTTTCGCTTAAAGGTTATCTCATTGCCTTCATCTTGGGTTTTGCCACATTATCTATAATCTTGTATTCTAACAAATTAGTTAATGTTGGCTTAGGGGAGCTATTTGTTGGAGTTAAAGGAGTCTTAATAGTTATTGGTTCATTTTATGTTCAAACTAGTACTATAAATTTAGAATCGTTATTTGTAGGTTCTATTATAGGATTATTATCATCCCTAGTTCTTTATATTAATTCAATACCTGATATTGCAGCA
>JBBRRG010000013.1:0-14832 GCA_038200895.1 Candidatus Nitrosocosmicus sp.
ATCCCTTGGATAAAATGTAGCATCCCGAATATTTTCAATTTTCAATAATGCCATAATAAACCTTTCCAGTCCCAATCCAAAACCTGCATGAGGAGGTATTCCATAATCAAATACACGCAAATGATAATCAAAAGCAGTAGAATTTAAACCTTTTTTTTTCATATTTTCCAATAAAATATTTTTGTTATTAAGGCGCGTACTTCCTGATGATAACTCTAGTGCTCCAAACATTAAATCAAAAGATTCGCTTATCACCCGAATACTTTCTTTTTCTACCTCATTTTCATTTTCAACTGATTGATTGGATTTGTTCCTATAATTACTAGCATCATCATCAATCTTTGGTTTAACATAAAATGGTTTGGTTGATAATGGCCAATCTATAATATAATAGAAGTTATCCGTAACAATATCCTTTAGAATTTTTGGAGAAATATCATCCCCCCATCTTATATACTTGTGATTTTTTTGTAATTTATCTATCAATTCTGAATAACTATATCTAGGAAAAGGAATATGAATATCAGGCAATTCTATTTCCAAATTTTTTAATTCGTCGGAATTTTTCTCTTTGACCTTTAAAATAATAAATGAGATGAGATCATCTAATAGTTTCATTATATCATCATAATTAACATATGCTTTTTCAACATCTATAGAAATTGCCTCAGAAAGATGTCTATTAGTTCTAGAAGGTTCTGCTCTAAATATTGGTGCTATTTCAAAAACATTTTCAAACGCCATTGTTAATTGTTCTTTATATAACTGTGGACTCTGGGCCAGAAATGCCTCTTTATCATAATAGAAAATTGGAAAGAGGGCTGCTCCTCCTTCAGTAGCCGTTGCAATCATTTTGGGAGTGTTTACTTCAATAAAATAATTTGATATAAGAAATTCCCTAATGGAATTTAGAATAGTAAATCTTATTTTAAAAACATTTTGTAAATAATTTCTTCTTAAATCAAGAGCCCTCAAATCCAATCTTGTATCAATCCCAATGGTGGATATTGCTTGAGTTAAAAAAGGAGCGGATTTTGCAGAAATGGATAGGATTTTAATCTCCTCTGGAATCACTTCAAAATTATTCGGAGATTTTTTTTGTTCAACAACTTTTCCTTTTATTCCAATTGAAGAGTGTTCTTTTAAATTTTTTAAAATATTAAATATTTCATTTTCTAAATTTGGCCCTTTTTTTTTAACAACTACCTGCGTATCCCCAAATTTATCCCTTAATTGAATAAATAAAACATTGCCATGATCACGTTTGGACGATATCCAACCCATAATTACAATTGATTGATTTATTTGAGATGTAGTGATCTGAAATGAATAATGAGTCCTTCGCCAATTTTCAAGATCTTGTTCTTTTATTATTGTTGTATCTTCCAACCTAATACAATAAAATCAAAATTTTAATAAAATATAACCTTTATTGAAATCTATTACCTATTGAACTATTTCGAATTTTATAATTATTTTATAAATCGTTTTTTTATATCTTTCATTATAATATAACATCTTCAATTGGGTAACTAAAAATTAGTTTTATCTTTGTCATTACAAATATTCAAATACGTTGGAATGAATTTATTAATTATGGGAAATGAAAATGTACTTCATGTATCTTCCAGTAACTGGGATTCAGAAGTTCTTAAATCAGAAAAACCAGTATTTGTAGATTTCTGGGCAGAGTGGTGCGGTCCATGCAGAATGGTCGGACCTGTTGTAGAACAAATAGCACAAACTCATTCAGATCAAATTAAGGTTGTCAAACTTAATGTAGATGAAAATCAAGACATTGCAATGAAATACGGTATTCAATCTATTCCTTCATTGATGGTTTTTAACAAAGGTAAAGAAGTAAATAGAACTGTTGGTGCAGCACCTAAAGATACTTATTTAAAATTCATCAACGATTCTCTATCTAAATAAAACATTATGATGATTAATTAAGGATATTAAAAGCATTAATATCCTTAATTATTAGATATTTTTCAGTTGAATAAGTCAGAGATTCTTAATTTTTTTTCATCAAATTATGAAAAATTCTATAAAGTATCGCTTTTTGAAAGGTTAGGTTTCTCAAGGCAGTCTTGTAATATTTGTGGAAAATTTTACTGGTCACTTTCTAAACGGTTATGCTGTCCTGACCATGAAAATTATTCATTTATTGGAAATCCTCCAACATCAAAACGATTAAGCTATATTCAATCTTGGGAAGAAATAAAAAAATACTTTGAAAAAAATGGGCATAAAATAGTAAATCGATACCCTGTGGTATGTAGATGGAGAGAAGACCTTTATTATACTATTGCCTCGATAGTAGATTTTCAACGTATTGTAGAAAACAAGGTTGTTTTTGAACTCCCTTACAATCCACTTGTAGTCCCTCAAATGTGTCTTCGATTTAATGACATAGAAAATGTAGGAACAAGTGGACGTCATTACACCTCATTTTGTATGATAGGTCAGACATGTAATGCCGATAAAGAAGGAGGATATTGGAAAGATAAATGCATAGACCTTGATTTTGGACTTTTGGTGGACGTTCTTGGAATTTCGCCTAGTGAAATTACTTTTGTAGAGGATGTATGGCTCGGCGCGGGGGCTTTTGGGTCTTCTTTAGAGTACTTTGTAAGAGGGTTAGAATTAGGTAACGCAGTTTTTACAGAATTTGAAGGTACAGAGAAAAATCATCATACATTGAAAAACAAAATAATTGATATGGGCGCTGGATTAGAAAGATTTTCATGGATAACAAATGGGACATCCACAAGTTACGATTGTACTTTTGAACCAGTTTTAAAAAATATTTACAATATCTTAGGTTTAGAACACTTTTCCTCATTGGATAAAAATAATTATGAATCAGAGCTACTTGCGAATTATTTTAGTAAGATTTCATCTAAACTCTATTCGAATATAGATATGAAAATAATAAAGAAACAAATTTCTCAAGAATTAAAAATAGATTATGAAAAACTTCAAAAGATAATTGTTCCTTACGAATCGTTATTTACTATAATAGATCATTCAAAAACATTAATCTTTGCCATAAGTGATGGTTCATTACCATCAAATGTTGGAGGTGGATACAACCTAAGAGTTCTACTCAGACGTTCTTTATCATTGATTAAAAAATTGGGATTTAACTTGAAAATTTTCGATATAGTTGATTTGCACATCGATCATTTACAAGCTTTATATCCGGAATTATATGATTTTAGAAATGATATTTTTACCATTTTAGATATAGAGTCCAAGAGATTTGCTGAAACTCAGGGTAGAATTAATACTATTTCTGAAAAAATTAAAAAAGATAATAATAAATTAGAAATAGTGGATTTGATAAGGCTGTACGAATCAGATGGTATAACTCCAGACTATCTTGTCGATATGGGATTGTTAGACTCTGTTCCATCTAATTTTTATACACAACTATCTGAATTGCATTCTTCAATTCATTTAACTAAAAAAAATAAAAATGAAATTAAAATAAGTGATGATTTGGATTTAGATTCCCTGACAAAGACAAATTTGATTTATTATGAGGATCCAACAAAATTTATTTTTGAAGCCAAGATAATAAAAAAAATTAATGATAATTTAGTAGTCTTGGATAAAACTTGTTTTTATTCTAGAGGTGGTGGTCAGGAACCGGATTACGGGTACATTGGAGCATTCAAAGTAGACAATGTTGTAAAGATTAAAGATATTGTATTTCATCATACCATTGAAAGTAATAATCTAAAGGAAGGTGAAATAGTAAATTGCATTGTCGAAAAAGAACGTCGGAATTCTATAACAAAAAATCATACATCTACACATATTATAAACCACTCATCTAAAAACACTTTGGGTTCTTGGGTTTGGCAAAATTCCTCATTTAAAGAAGAAACCTATGCCCGTCTTGATATAACACACCATTCGGCATTGAACAAATCCGAAGTTCAAGAAATAGAAAAAAAGGCAAATGAGATTATTGAAAAGAATTTGCCCGTTTATATCAATTTCTTTGATAGGGGAATAGCAGAACAAAATTATGGTTTTAGAATTTATCAAGGAGGTGTTGTTCCATCTAATAATGTCAGAATAGTAAACATAGGTGAATTAGATATAGAAGCATGTGGTGGAACCCATGTTTTTAATACTGGCGAAATTGGATTTATTAAAATTCTAAAAACTGAAAGAATTCAAGATGGAGTTGTAAGGCTAGAATATGTATCAGGACAGAATGCATTAAAATATGTCCAAAAACAAGAAGATCAAATACAGTTTATAGTTAACATTCTTGGTACTAGTAAAGAAAAAGTCTTGGATGCTTTTACAAAAAATCTGGACGAATTCGAAAAATCAAAGAAAAAAATAAAAAATATTATTAAAAATATTTCAAATGTATACTCACAATATGTTTTGGATAACGCAATAACAATTGGATCTAAAACTAATTTAGGAAAATTTGTTAAACTGTATTACGTAATAGAACAAGATTTGGATGAAGAATTTCATCTGATAATAGGACAAAACACTATAGAAATCAATCCAGATTTGGTTTATATTTCAATAATAAATAATAAAAATTCTGCCAAAGTAATAGTATTCTGTGGAAAAAATTCATCTTTTATTATAAATGCAGGGTTTATTGCTAAAACGATATCAACAATTTTAGATGGTTCTGGAGGAGGTTCAACCAATTTTGGACAAGGTGGTGGAAGGTCAATAGAGAAATTAGGTGAATTAAAAACAGTGGTAGAGCAAATCATAAATGACGCTATTGAATAATTATTTTTTGTACAAATTTATTTGTCATCCTTTAAATTTAAATAATTAGATAATTATTACTAATAAATATATAATAATATATTAGCAGAATTAAGAATTTAGGTTTTGATGTATATTAATTTGTTTTCTAATAACCTATGAACCCTAATTGATATAAAAAAATTTGATATACAAAAAATAAATATTTGAAAATATTTCACTATTTTTTTATTTATGTTACTATTTTTAATATATTATCTTGATTTTTTAATGCTTTATTAATTTCCATAGATATACGTCTTCCCACTCCAAAAGTTTCACCGTACTTGTATTTTGTATAAGGAGTAGTTGTAGCAAGAATAGGATTGCCAGGTACTCTTAAAGAAACATCATAAACAATCATTTCCAGATCAAGCGTAACTACACTTTGTAGTGAAAATGGACCAATAATTCCAGGAGGATATTCCTTTTTTGTGCTATTTACAAAATTTTCACCCATTTTGAAAACATTTTCTAAAAGAGATTCACGAATGCTTGCAGGAGTATGACCAACTTCTATATTTTGAATCTCTATATCCATTTCTAATTGATTTTTAGCTGGAATGGATGTTGTATAATCATGTATATTCGTTTGCAATCTTCTTTCAATACCTAAAAATTCTGTTTCATCATCAATTGGAGAATAAAAAAAATTAAAATTAAAATATGTTCCAA
This sequence comes from Candidatus Nitrosocosmicus sp., assembly GCA_038200895.1. Lineage (GTDB taxonomy): Archaea > Thermoproteota > Nitrososphaeria > Nitrososphaerales > Nitrososphaeraceae > Nitrosocosmicus. The sequence continues at coordinate 5,476 of JBBRRG010000013.1, forward strand.
TAAGGTATTGCTCTATTACAGAATTATTTGTTAAAGTCTCTTTATCAATTATTCCTTTGTCTATTCTATCTTGAGATTTTTTTTTATAATCTTCGTACGATGTAACAATAAAAAACGCTCTTTCTAAGGTTCTCGCAGCTTCTTGAACTTTAACAAATGCAGGTCCATCAATTTCGCAAGGATCTGAATAAATTCGAGGATGAGGAATATTTGCTTTTTCTAGTAAATAATATTGATTTTTAGGAAAGTTTCTTTCTTCCGCTTTTAATAACCACCTGTTACCAAATATAGGAACATGGAAATTGTTTTCGATTTCATCATATCCAAGATAAACTGCAAATGATCTGTGAGAAACCATGAGCGTATTGAGATTTAAAAGCTTTTCTTGATTTTCTTTAAAAAGAATATCTGAAAACTTGTCTACAATTATCAATTCATCAGAAAGTCGTTTATATTTTAGATAAGGGAGTTCTCGTCCCTTTTGACAAATACAAACTGTTTTTAAATTTTCATCCTTGGCTCCATCCATTATCTCTAAAGCAGAGTGACTGCCTATAACACCTACTGAGATATTTTTTAAATCATATCTATTTTTTATATGGTTATCTATAATAGTTTTAATTTTTTCCCTGCCTTGTGGTTTAAAATTTTCAAGCATTAGAACACACTAAATTATCATTCATTATGCTGTTTTTTTAATTCGAATTCAATTGCTTGTTTTAAATCTTGATCATTTTTAGTAGAATAATCTACACCTAAAGTTTCGGCAATAGATTCTAGTTTTTCTCTATCAACGGATTTTTGGGTTGTGTTAAACTGATCATTTTCTAGTGTTTTTTTTGCATCAATTCGTGCTCTCTGAAATTCAGATGATGCCTTCCCTAAAGATCTAGCTAGTTCAGGAATTTTTTTTGCTCCAAAGAAAAGTATCACAATTATCAAAATTATAATAATCCATTCTGCACCATTAATAAATGCCATAAAAAGTATGTCATCGTCCCCATTTATAAACAATAATATATAAAAATATTCAAGTTTAATATTAAATTCTCCAACTCAATAGTACAGCACATCCAACCTCTTTTATTAAATTATAATAATTCATCCATTGATAATTGATATATTTTATTATATTCTTGTTTTCCTATTTAACTTTAAATAAAAATATAAAAACATATAATGCAATTTCTGCATAATTTATATAATAAAAAATATGAAATACAATGAAGCAGCATTTATAGGACAAAAGAATTCAAAGGATGCTCAGATAAAGCTATTCAATTATACAGGTTTTGCTATGCTGACATATACAATAAAACAAACCCCTGATGGAAAAGGATTTTTGCCAGTCGGAGAAAAGACTTTTGCAGCAAAGTCTCCGATTTATAATAACCAAATCATTCTGTATTTAACTGATGAAGATGGTTTTGCAAAAGCCCAATCAAAACCTATGGAGGTTGAAGAAGCAGAAACTTTATTTAATAAAATTTTAAATGATGGAATTGAAAATTATAATGGTCAAATCAAAACTATATAATTATCTCGGTCCCTATTTTTGCATTATCCATAATTACCTTACTGATATTTTCTATCGATGATTTAAAAACAACAGCTGGTAAACTAGATCTTTCAATAACTTTTAAGCTTATCAAATCCATTAAATTATAAGTACCTGCCATGGAATTTTCTACTTTTAAAATACTGATACACTCTTTGACACCGATAGATTCATACATTTTTGCATCCGGATCAATGCGTGGATCGTAGTTAAAAATTCCTTCAACATCGGTTGCATTGTAAAATTTTAATGCCTTGATTTTTTCTGCTATTAAAGCAGAAGTAGCATTTGTACTTTGACCTGGATATAATCCTCCAGTAATAACGATTTTGTTTGTGAGTACTGCAGTTGAAATTTCATCCAAATTTTGAGGGGTTAATGGAAAACTTAAATCTCCAAGACCAGATATCAACAACTTTGCATTAAGATGGGATACTTGTATGCCAATTAAATCCAATCCGGATTCATCAAAACCTAATGATCTTGCTAAATTAATATAGAATCTTGCAATTTTTCCCCCTCCAGTAATTATTATTGGTTGGTAAACTTCATTTATTTTTTTTATAAGATTTACATAATCTTCCAATATTTTAAAATTAGTTTCAAAATTGAAGATACTTCCACTTAGCTTTATAACAATGCGGGGTTTATTCACTTTGTTTGTATGTTTTTCTTTTTATTTATATAAATTTCGTTAGATAGATTAATCTAGAAAATCATTAAATACATCTTCAAAATATTTCCTTTTTTCTTTAGTTGTATAAATTCTGATCATATCTAAATATCCAGTAATAGCATAAATTAAAGGAATTTTATCAAAAGATTTTTCATATTCTAGTTTTTTGTCCATAATCATTATAGATGTAACTTCTTCTTTTTTTGGAGCTAATGGAATGGAAGGAGCTCGAGATATATCTAAAAATATTGGATAGCCAGATTGTCGATATTCATCAACTATTTCTGTTAATTTTTTAATTTGATATTCAAAGTATGCTGTGTCATTATAGGAAGTTTTATCTATATTTGTTCCAATGTCAGTTTTTTTATTTTTATTTTTATTTTGATTAGAAAGCAAAAAAGATTCATATACACATTTTAAAAGATTTCTGCCTTGATAATCTTTTGCTAATTGTATTGAAATTTTTATATTATTATTATTATTTTCACAATCTTTTGATGATGACGATAATTTTTCTAAAACCATTTCATCATGTAGATTAAAAAAATCATTCAAAGAACTAAAATCAGTAAAATGTAAAGTTTCATTTTGTAGTTTCATAGAATTTAATAGCATTACCTCACCTGAGCGAACAGTTTTATGAAAATATACTGATTTAAACATTTGATATCTTGAAATCAAAATGGACTCATAGGAATATAAAGACGATTTATCTATACCTAAATTATTATTAGATGAAACCTCTAGGGAATTAATAATCCTATGATAATCTATTTTACCATATTCAGTTCCGGAAAAGTAACTGTCTCTTGGAAGGTAATCCATTAGATCTACAGATAACCCGCCAGAAATAATTTCATTTAAAAAATTCAATTTGTGTTTACCAAAACTTAAAGATGCTATTTCTTGTGGATTATAACCATTTTTTTTTATTATATCTGAAATTATTGTTTGTGTAATAATTTTATGTCCAATATTTTCATGAGATAAATTATTATCACTACTACTTGATATCTCCTCAAAAAGATGGGAAAAAGGGCCATGGCCTATATCATGTAGCAAGGCTGCAATTCGAAGTTTTTGAATATAGTCCATATCTGAAAAATAATCTTTGCTATATAATGTTTGTCCGGCTAATCCTGCTAGAAACATCGAGCCAAGAGAATGTTCAAACCTAGAGTGTAATGCGCCAGGATAAACTAGATGAGCGCCAGCGAGTTGTCGAATTCTTCTTAATCTTTGAAAAATAAATGTATCAATTAATTCTTTTTCCAATAAAGTGAATTTTATATTTTTATGTATAGGATCGGTAATCTCGCCTACATATTTTAAATTCATATAAATGGTTCACAAATATAGATAAATAAAAATAGTTTAAATAATTTATTTTTTTAGTTTAACAACATTTACTATTGAATGTAGTATGCTGTTTGAATCACAATCAGAGTTAACTACATTCCAATTAAACTTTTTTGCTAAATCCAGATAATTTTTTCTTGCTCTTTCTAAAAAATTTTTATCTTTTTCAAATTTATCTAGGATAAAGTTATTGTCTATCCCTCTTTTATATGATATAACAGGATCAATGTCTAGAACAATAACAATATCTTCCTTTGGCAGACCATTATCTAAATTTATTAGCCAATCAAAGTTCATGCCATTTGCCAATCCATATACCCAGTTTGATTGATAATATCTATTTAAGATTATGATTTTTTCGTGTTCTCTTAATCTTTCTATTTCGGTTTTTTTTTCCCATCTATTAGCAGATAACAAAATGTGTTTTACTTCGTTTGTATATTCTACCTTCCCTTGTAAAAATAACCTTATTTCACTTCCAATTCTTGTTGTATAATCTGGAAAATTTATTAAACATACTTGTTCTGGATAAATATTACTATAAAAATCAAAGAGTAGTTTAGATTGAGTTGTCTTTCCGGATTTATCCAATCCCTCAATAACAATTAACTTACCTTTTGTTTTTTTATCATCTACTTCGTTCAATATATCATAGTATCATATTTTTAACTATATACTTATATAAACAAAAGTTTTATTTATAAATCCTTCCTATTTTTAATAGATCAATTGAAAATAAAAGGGATGAAAATTAACATACTTTTAGCAAGTATTTACCTAATTGTTTTTTTTGCATTTACTGCCGGTATAATCAATGCGATAATAGAGGGACAGAAATATAATGTGTATCAGTTTATCCCCTCTCGAGCTATTCAAAATAATTACGAAACTATTATTGGTATTTCGATATTATTATTTGGTTTCATAGGCACTATGGTAATGTATAAGGCATATGACGCCATCAAGAAAAATGAAAAATATATTTTTCTCAGTACGGGATTAATTATCTTCTCGCTTTCAGTGTACTTTATGTATAATCTGTTAGCATTAAAACAATAATAATAATAATAATAATAATAATAATAGTATTGATATATACTATAACTCGTTTTCAATTACAAATTAAAAAAATCATAATAGTACCATTTCGAGTAAGGATGAAAAACTTTAGAAGTTTTATCAAAAGTAGAAAATAGATTAGCAGTAGACAAATTGGGCTGATAATTTTTTTTTATTATTGTAAATCCAGTTTTATAATGTTCTTCGATATACTCCAAAAATATTACCAAATTAGATATTCTTATAAAATGGTTTGTTTCTAAACCTTTGTTTGATAGCAATTCATAAATCATTTTCTTTGATTTTTCAATTGATTGATATACTGTAACTATTATTGGTATTTTACTGTTTTCTAATTTTTTTACTAATAGGAATAAAATATTAAGACTTTGATATCCAGTAAATTTTAATCTTGAAGATGTTTTATCCCCATTATTTAGTTTATTGTTATTCTTATACATATTTTTTTTTTTAAAAAGGTAGTACATATTTAACGAATCAATCAATCCATTTAGTGAATCTAGGACTAAAACTGAATTACACGACAGTGAATTTATTACATCTTTAAATATAAAATCAAGGTTTTCTATTTGAGGTAAAATAATTTTAATATCGGAAAAATCACTCAAGTTGTATTTTAAAGCGTTGGTATTGATATAAGCTGAGAATAATGTATCAAAATCTATAAAAAAAATTTTTTTATGTTTAAAATTCATAAGCAAAGATGATAAAAAATTAATCTTCCCATTAATATTAGAAAAATATGCCAAATTGATACCATGTGAGATAAATTCAGAAAAATAAGATAAATTTTGATTATGGTTAAATTTACGACACCTTAAATATTAATAATTAATCTATTATTTATTGCTAAAGACGGAAACATCATCATCATCTAACAATCTTGTGGATATGGGATTAAATGATAGTATCCAACGAGATTTCTTAATTTCAAAAAAAAAAATTTATCTAAATAATGGATCAATCAGTCCTACTCCAATTTCAACTATAAAAGCTATTACTGATTTTTTTTTAAGATATTCTGAAGAAGGACCTGACTCTAAAGACTTCAATGATTATTTAGATAATTTAAAAAAAGAAACTAGGAAAAGAGTAGCCGATTTGATACACTGTGATATTGATGAAATTATTTTCACTCAAAGCACCACAGAAGGAATAAACTTCATTACCAATGGGATTGCATGGAAGAAAAATGATAGGATCTTATTAAGAAATCTCAAAAATGAACATTATTCCAACTATTTACCATGGATTAAAGCATCTAATGATAATAATCTAATAATAGATAATTTTCCAAAGGAAAATAAAAATTTGGAAATGGAAACCTTTAAAAATTTAATAAATTCTAATGATTTAAAAATAGTAACTACAAGTCATATAATGTATAATGATGGATCAATTACTCCCGTAGAAAAAATGGGAAATATGATAAAAAGCAAAAATAATAAAATATTATTTTCAATAGACGCCGCACAAAGTGTAGGTGCAATAAATGTTGATGTAAAAAAAATTAAATGCGATTTCTTATCTTTTCCGGCATTTAAATGGGTTTGTGGACCTTTGGGAATTGGAATTTTATATGTAAACAAAAAAGCAATGAATGAACTTGAACCTTTATTTATCGGCGCAGGATCAGCAAAAATAGAAAATAATAAAAAAGCTAGTAATATATCAAAAATCAAAAAAGAAAGAGAAGAGATAAAATTTTATAAAAATCCTGAAAAATACCATGCTACATTTAGAAATTATCCGGGTATGGCTGGACTTGAATCATCGTTAAGATATTTGCTTCGAATAGGAATTTCCAATATATCTCAAAAAAATAAAAAACTGGCTAATATCTTTAGGGAGGAAATAATTACAATAAACGATATTTTTATTCATGAGGCCATTGAAGAAGATTTACGTTCATCAATGATTTGTTTTTCCTTTATCAAAAACAATAATAACAAAGTTAAGATATTGGTTGAAAAATTACAAGAAAAAGGAATAATATTAGCTGAAAGAGAAATAGGATTAAAAAAAATTGCAAGAGCATCTCCGCATTTTTACAATACAGAAAATGAAATCATAAAGGCAACAAATGAAATCAGGTCAATATCGAATAAATTGTAAAATACGTGATGAAAAATTAGTTGTAAGAAATTATGTCGAGCCTTGTCCTTGTCCTTCTATTACAATCATTGTTAATGTTGAACGTACTTTATCTATTTTTCTTATATTCCATGTTATAATTTCTCGTAATTTATCCATATCATCTGAAGAAATCCTCACAATAATATCATAAACCCCGAATACTCCACTCACTTCTATTACTTCAGGTACCTGTTTGATTTTTTTTATTATATCATTTTCAGATCCCAAATCACAATTTAATAATACATAGGCAGTTGGCATGAGGAATTTAGTTAGGTAAAATTATTAAACTTTTAGTAGTCTTTTTATATTTTATCATAATTCAATAAACAAATTAACGATAGGCAATAACATAAGAGCATCAAGAAAAGTTTACAATATCAATTAAAAACAACTGATGCAAATAATTAATATACCCTTTGAAAAAAATAAACTTAAAGCGGGGGTCGCCTAGCCTGGTAGGGCGTGGGATTGCTAATCCCATGTTCGCAAGAACTCGTGGGTTCGAATCCCACTCCCCGCGCTAAACTCACGGAGTCAAGCAATCTTTTAAAATACCAAAACAAACAAAATAATAATATCCAATTGTACGATTACTCTTCAGTAACTTCGCCTATACAAAAGCAAATAGCCAAAGAACAGATAAAAGAAAAAATTCGATTGATTTGTAAAAATCAAAAAAATTATATAGATAGAATGCTAAATGATCTATCGGAAAAATCAGAAGAAAATATAACAATTATTTGTGATTATATAATAACTGAACAAAATGAAATTAATATTAAGGAATCAACTAAGGAAGGCAAGATCAAAGTTTTAGTAGACCTATTAAAATTATTAAACTATAAGAATTTAAGAGCTGCAAAAAAAGGAGATATATTATCATATTTAAACAAATATAGAAAAAGTGAGGAAGATGATCCTACTCACAGATGGATAGGAACTTGGAATAATAGACATATGATATTGTTAAAATTTTTCAGATGGTTAAATGATTCAAATAATCCGGATTTAAAAAACAGAAGAATGCCACAATGCATGAATGGAGTTAAGAGATTAAATAGAAAAGAGATTTCAAGATATAAGCCATCTGACTTGTGGACAATTAGAGAGTGTGAAGTTTTTCTGAAACATTGTCCTTCAAAACGAGATAGAGCATTTTTATCGATGGCACTTGATACATCCTGTCGGCCTCATGAATTATTAAATCTAAAAATAGAAGATATTCAATTTAGAATATCAGTAGACGGTTCAAAACAATATGCAGAAACAACTATCAATGGCAAAACAGGACAAAGAACGGTTCCACTTATCAATTCAATACCTTATATTAAAGAATGGTTATTAGATCACCCTTATGGTTCCAATAAAAATTATTGGATATTTGTATCACAGGGAAAGGCATCGATAGGAAAAAAGTTGACAAGAGATGGGCTTTTAAAACATTTTCAAGAATACTATAGAGATAAATATTATCCAGAGCTGTTATTAAATGATAAAATATCAGAGAGCGATAAAGCATATATTAGGAGTTTATTGACCAAACCATTCAATCTTTACATACTCAGGCATATAGCATTAACCGACAAATCAAGAATACTTAATGAACATATGCTGAGAAATCATGCAGGATGGAGCACAACTAGTAAAATGCCTCAAGTATATATCCATCATCTTGGATGCGCGTCTTCAAAACAACTTTTACAAGCTTTAGGAATGGAAAAAACGTATGATGTAGATATAGACAATAAGCCATCAAGCAAAATAACAAATTGTCCTAATTGTAAGGAACCAAATAAAATAGAAAATAAATTTTGCTTTAAATGTAAAATGATATTATCATACGATTCATATAATGAATTAAGAAAGGAAGACAACCAGAAAATATCAAATCTTGAAAATGAAATAGGTAATTTAAAGGCTGGAATGAATAAGATTTTTGTTCTAATTCAACAAAATCCTGCATTAGCACAAATAAAACCAGAAGTTTTAGAACGAATAATAAAATAGAGATATTATACAAAAATAAAAGTAGATTTTTTTACTATTTAGATATGATTCGAGTTATTGTCAATATTGAATCTTCATATTAATCCAAAAACTTTTTACACAAAACAGCTACTATTGTGGCCAACACTATCATCTTCATTTAAACTAAATTTTTTATACAAAAATGTTAGAACGTTTATTGCGGACATGTCTGCCGGATAATTTTAATACTACAAATAAGAAATACATTTTTAGTTTTCGTTTTTGAAAATAGATCTTTTACTTGCTAATGCAAATATATTGAATTTATTATTCTTGTAATTGAAATATAAATTTTAATGAATGATATAATTGATCTTTTGTTATATTTCATAATATCTATAAAACTAAAAAAAAGAAATAAGACAGATTACAGATATGTATTTTATGCAGGAACCAAATACAATTTCTGTTGGAATTTCATTTCCAAAGGAATTTCTAAAAATAATTGATATCGATAGAGGTGATATTCCAAGAAGCAAATACATAATAAAATTTTTGAAGAGGGGATATACAA
>JBBRRG010000014.1:0-14669 GCA_038200895.1 Candidatus Nitrosocosmicus sp.
ATCCTTGATCTTGTAATGGTAAACATCGATGGTTCTCCAAGCCAATCGATGCAAAATAGTTTGGATTTGGCTCGACATGCCGAGCAGTGGGGATACAAACGCTACTGGTTAGCAGAACATCATAATATCAAAGGTGTAGCCAGTACTGCAACATCTGTATTAATCGGCTTTATAGCCTCAGGCACCTCTACTATTAGGGTGGGCTCTGGTGGAGTAATGCTTCCTAACCATAGCCCTCTGGTTATAGCAGAACAGTTTGGAACCTTAGAGTCTCTGTATCCCGGTAGGATTGACCTAGGCTTGGGACGTGCTCCGGGAACCGACATGATGACTGCCATGGCTTTAAGGCGAAATCTGAACAGTTCGGAGGAAGATTTTCCCAATAGCTTAATAGAATTAATGGACTATCTAGGGATGCCAAAACCAGAAACCCAGGTAAGGGCAACGCCAGGTGAGGGGTTAAAAATTCCTATCTGGTTGTTAGGCTCAAGTACATTTAGCGCTCAGCTAGCTGCAATGTTGGGTCTACCATTTGCTTTTGCAAGCCATTTTGCTCCGGCATCCTTGGATAAATCTATCGAGATTTATAGGAATAAATTCAAACCCTCTGAAACACTAAAGGAGCCTTATGTCATAGCAGCTGTCAATGTGGTTGCAGCCGACACGGATAAAGAAGCAAATCGTTTGTTCACATCCATACAGTTGAGGGCACTTGGAATGCTCAAGGGAAGCCAAATGCCATTGCAGCCTCCCGTAAACGACATTGATAGTGTATGGAGCAAACCTGAAATGTACGCTGTCGACCAAAGGCTCAAGTATTCTTTTGTTGGAGGACCTGCCACTGTTAAAAAAAGCCTAGACCCTTTTTTAAAACAAACCCAAGTGGAAGAAATTATGGCTGTTTCGCATATATACGATCATGTTGCAAGGCTGCGCTCCTATGAAATCTTGTCTTCCCTTTGACAATACGAACAACAGCATTAGTGAATTCAAGGACTGCGTTATCGGTCATGAACTGGGGGATGAAAAAGAATTATGATACTTGAACTTGCTTTTTTGTATGTTGGTCTGTAATCTTTGCTTGCAGCGATAGTTCATTGTTTTATCTAGGACTGTGGATTACCGAAAAAACGATTGCGTCTATACGAGATATCTAGTTTAAGTTTTATTAATCATTGTTATTAGCATGTTTGTTCACTCATAGTACCTACTTTTTGATTGTTCGATAAGGTTTTTTAAATTCCTTAGATATATAAAAGAAAAATACTAATAAAATTAAAATATAGAATGGATAAAAATATTTCAAAATTGATATCGTATGCTCCTCTTTAACTTTTATTTATTAAAGTCCAGCAACAACATATTCATTTCATATGCAATTTGGATATTATTACAGATATACTATTAATACAATCTGATGGAGCACAACCACAATCAGCACATTGTATTTGCATATTTATGACAGTCTTAGAAAGACAACTATAAAGTTTACTCACTGAATATTCATCCAGCTATAGTTACCACATATGATCCCATTAAATGCAAAAACACCTTTTTATACCCGCAAATATCTTTTTCTTGCAATTTTTTTGGTTTATTTGTCACTGAGGAAAAAATATATAATCAGCAGAATAATTTATCAATTCGGAATCTTAACCAAATATTAAAAAAATAATCACAGTTTTAAGCAACCAATAATTCATATGTTATCCATATAAAATTAGTAATAATCTTTGCAACATAAAGGTCGTGATATTAGTAAATGGCTAAAATCAAATTATAAAGGATTATCAATAGTTGGCATCATGTTTGTTGCATCGCTATTAATAAATGCATATATAGGTTTTGGCCCTCCTTCTCCTCCCCCATCATCTGTGATTAAAATGAACTCTCAATCAAATGTCACAGCCAATCCCTTTGCAATGCATATTTCCTTTCATCTATCTATCATGACAGATAATAAACCATTATTGTTCCAAGTCAGATAGGCATAGAACCACCTTTATGGCAAAATCATACTCTTGATAAATATGGCGCACCAGGAATGCCAATGCCAGGAATGCCAATGACAAACATGGCTCCAATATACACCAATGATAATAGTGGATTAATTAAGATAGGTTCGACTGTTGTAAAAAATTACACATTGGGTGATTTATTTAACATTTGGGGAATGAATCTTAATGGTAAAACAGTAAATGCAGCAGTAGATGGAACACCAATACCCAAGTATAGAAATCATATTTTAAAAGATGGAGAACAGATTAACTTAGAAATAATTAGTAAAAATAATTGAACTCCTAATATTTATACAATTTAATATTTAATGGATATTTATTATTTATAAAAAGAAATCAAAGAAAATATAACTTATTTTCGAGGTTTATAACAATGACAAAGAATATTGATGTGCAGATCAACTAAAAAAGTAAAAAGACAGATTATAAAGTGATTTTCATTATTGAATCAATTACCTTTTAAATCGTTTTTAAAATTATACTATTATTGTTTAAAAAGTACAACAATATTAGTTATTATGAATATTTTCAGATTTTACTGAATAATAAAACAAATCTCTTTTGTTTCTTATCTATAGCCTTTGTGTCCATTATTGTTTATCCTATTATAATTCCTCATTTAACCCATCCATCGATGATTTATCATATTACTATTCATATATTTAGTTCTGAAATTGCATTATTTTTAACTTGTATTTCGGTATTAGCATTTAAAAAGACGAAAAGTAAAAAAGTTTTACTTACGTCATCAAGTTTTGGTGTTTTATTGGTTATAGAATTTTTATACCTTTTGCAATCAAGTAATATAATTGGAGAATTTCCTATTCCTTATATCGGAGGAGAAATATCTCATATTTTATTACTTATGATGGTAGGACTATTTGCTATGGGCGTAATAGGGGTAGAAAAAAAATGATGAAGAAGAAGAAGAAGAAAAAAGAATTGTAATGATACACATTTAAATCAAATGATAAAAGATGTATTTTATTAAAAATAATTACTTTTCTCGTACTAGCCGATATTATGATATTTTTAGAAGAATCAAACCTAATAATGAAACTCCATTACAACATATAACAACCTTAGAGGAAATTCAATTATCAAGGTTACAAGAATAGAAAAAAACAATATTACATGATACTAACTAGCTTTAGTATCATCAACCGAAACAATACTATAAGTAAATTTAAAAAATAAAAACAGCTTTTGTAGGTTCTCAGAATAATGAATTGATAATGCTCAAGAGAATACTTCTATATATTAAGCATTAAACTATAAAATAATGGGTTTATAATAAATATATTATGAGCAAACGGAGATTGGGATTTACTGCTGTTCTTTTGATATTGTTTTCTATGACTATTATACTCCTCAGTAGTAATTCTGTTATATTCGGTCAAAGTGAAAGTATGTCTGACCATATGTCTGCAGACCAAATGGGAGGAGGAGAAGGAGAAAATTAATTTCTTCTCTAAGTGAATGGATAGGTATATTTTCAATAAGTATAGTTGTAGGATTGTTAGCTTTCAAAACAAATTATTCAAGTAAAGATGCAATAGTATTAAGAAGAAGAAGAAGAAGAAGAATTATTATCTCAGTAGCAATATTGTCTTTGTCAGTTGGTGTCATTCACCTTCTATTAGTACAAGAACATGCAAAAGAATCATTTTGGTGGGGTATAATCTTTTTAATTGCTGGGATTGCCCAGATTGGTTTTGGTATAATTATAGTGTTTGTAAAAAAACCTCCAACCAATATTATCGTTTATTTTTTAGGAAACATTGGAAATGCCTTACTTATTATCACATTTATACTTGTACGATTGTTTACTCCACCTTTTTCACCAGAAGGAACTCCTATAAATGAATTAGAACCTAATGGTATAATAACTCTAATCATCTAAATAATGATAGTGATTTTGCTAATTTACATTATGAGAATCACAGAAGAGACAAAGCAGATAATGAAATAAATCATTCTATGGTTACATTTTGTATATTATCATCATTTTAATGAAATAATATTAACAATTGAAAAGTGACGAGACACTCTCTTGTTCTCTTTAATCATCACATATTAATTCAAGATGTGGGTTTCATTTTTATCCACCCGTAACAATTCTTCGTAAAAGCCAAATTTTCTTTTGACCCAAAATATAAGATCATTTAAAAAAATAGTTTTTTTTACTTATATTCCATCCGTGAATGTATATATAACAAAATTAATATAAAAATATTTAATTTCAAATAAAAGTCAGGATGACAATAATCCAAACACATATTACAAATAGTAACTAATAATTTATCATTTCTTACAAGTATAACGTTTAAAATAGAGGAAAAGGATTTATAACAAAATCAAACAGTTGGAAGATTTGGAAAATCACATACCTTTAGAATTTTAAGGGATCTATGACAGCCTCATAATCATCTTGATAGGTGAATGAATAGCAGAAGGGTATTGGAATCCTAACCGTTTTACTTGAATCATACTTGATATGTGTAGTCAATCGGAAAAGCATCATCAGATAAATTCAATGTCATCACTCCTGTTGCAGGATCTGATTTTATATGCTCCCGAGTATATCAAAGACCTTAATTATACCCATTTGGTCCTTGGACATCGATAAGGACACCAATGTCGCCTTTGTAAATAAAATAGCCTAAATCATTGCCTTTCTTCAAGCACAGACAACACATTGCCGGCAGGGTCTTTAAACCACGCGATCTTTGGACCCTCGTCACTAAGAGAAATACCCTTTTCATCTGTCTTGATGCTGCCTTCATTGTAGATCTCGAAACGCACGCCACGCTTGGTAAGATCATCTATAACCTTTTCAAGGTTTTCTACTGGAAAATTTAGGATAGTAAATGTTGCTGGAGTATGGTTAGGCTTAGGATATATCAAGATATTCCTCCTGCCACCGATATGAATATCTAATAATCTTCCACTGTATGATTCTGAAACTTCCAGCCCTAGTATATGGCCATAGAATTCCTTTGCTTTTTGTATGTTGTCTACTGAAAAACTGGAAAATGCTTTTGCATCTTTGAACATTGATACATTACCTTCAGTATTATTATCCATGGACAATACAATACTTTGGAGAGTTTAAAAATATGTAAGGGAGTAAAAGTATAGCAATTCTTGAAAAGACTCCAAACAAAATAATAGGACACATTAACACAAAATCGTATCATTACAATAATGGCAAGATTTTGGTTTTAATTTAAGAATAGACATCATTAAAGGCATCCTTATGCTTCCTAAAACTAAACCTACAAGTCCACCAAGAAAGCAGACTGTGAAGCCTAAAAGTGATTCAGTTAGTAATACTTTAGTGTTAAAGTTATTGCACCAACTGTGCTTATACCTAAAGTTGTACCTGCAACAATACTTGCCATAGTTTCTACGACACTCATTATGTGAAACCTTACTACCAATTACAAATCCGATCATAATACCTACAAATCCAATATGTAAAACGGATATTGCATAGACAACAAGATAAACAATATCATTAAAAACCATTTTAATTAAAAGAATTGAATTAAATTCACTAGATATTGACAAATTGAAATTGTGTAGATATGTCAAATGACTATTAATTTGAGAAAACACTATAGATTGAAGGTGCTCTCTTTCATTATGAGTGATACAAAAAACAAAGAACACTTTCTTTAGAGTATATATTTTGATCTATGTTTCAATTTTTTTTATTTCGATCAAATATTATTTTCAATGATACTAAATTCGAAATCATAAAATATATATTATTTTATAATTTAGTTGAAGCGTTCTTGCATTTTTAACACTTAGTCTAGGTAATTCCTTTGAATTGTTAACAGGTTCAATAAAATTATAGTAATATTATTTTATTTCAATATCCACACAGGATCTGTCTTCTTCATTACTGAAAGCCAGCCCATATCGGGTGGTGGAATATTCATCTGCCAAAGTATAGCTATTATTTCTCCACGATGATGCAATTCTTCTGTAAGAACATGAATTAAAACTTCCTTAACTATTGTATTTCTTTTTATTCCATCATTATTAATTCTTGAAACGGATTTGTAAAGAGATTCAGGAGTAAGAGAGAATAGATAATTGTCAACTTTGGAAATAACCCTAGAGTTAAAATCTTCAATTGCTTCCCATGAATTGTAATTAGAGTACGGAAATGGTCTGTTAGGATCTTCTAATACTCTAATGGAATAATTTATCCATGAATCTTCTGCCCAAATTATATGGAGAAGAGTGTCTTTTAATGATAGCCACCCAGTTTCATGGTTTTTGACCATGTCCTCCCATGATAGGGTTTTTTGAAATGTGTGAATATAATTTTGTCTTACAGTATGATTATATGTGAAAAGCTCTTTAAAATCAAAAGGATCCATAGTTATTATTTGTTATTATTGCCCTGTTATTGCTTTATTGCATAATAACATATTTAGTTTAAAATAGAATAATATATGGTTTTTGTCAGACTTGCTTTCTTATAACAAATCATTGTTAAAACAATGAGATATACTTTTTTCAATTGATTTAAACAGTGTATAGGTGTCTCAAAATAAATCCATTCAAGTGAACAGTCTATGAGGTTTATTGCTGACTGATAAATTATGGATATAATATTACCTTTTAAATAGTTTAACAAATGATATATAAAGGATTTTTAAACAGTGTCTGAGTTAAATGAACAGACAAAAGAATATCAACTACAGATATCTCAATTAAAGAAAAAATTCGCCATAGTTACTATACACGATGCATGTCCTACTTTTTCTACAAAAATATTCAAATTAGCCGCTGAACTGGAAGGTCTAGGAATAAAATTTAATATTGCTTTAATTCCATTTTTCAATGAAAAAGAGGATTTGCCAAGCTTTCCTGAATTCATAGAAAAAATCAAATCTTATAAAGAGTGTGAAATATCATTACATGGCCTTTACCATGAAAGAAAAAACGGCGAGTTTGACAATTTTCATTCAGTTTCAAAAGCAACTGCAGAAGAGGAAATACGCGCCGGCCTTGAAATATTTCAAGAAATAAAAATAAAGACCAATGTGTTTATACCGCCGGCATGGAAGCTAAATGATGAATCAATCGAGATTTTGGAAAAAGAAGGATTTGCTTTTTCAGAAATGCAAGAAAAACTTGTATTGCTTTCGAATAATTCATTCAAAAAGATAAAAGTTTCAAAGGTCTTTAACTGGGATTCCACAGGATATCCAGAAAAAAATATCATAAACATAAGGAGAGATGAAAAAAGATTCCAGGATTTAATCAAACAGGCACCTCCTATTATAAGAATAGCAATACATCCTCGAGATCCTTATGAAGCATTAAATGAACAAAAAGATATGATAAACAGATTAAAAGATGAAGATTATCTTGTACCACTATATTCAGACATAATACCAAAATTGCAAGAATTATATTTATACGATAAAAACATTTGATACTCAAAGTTAAAACCTTTCAAAATTGTTATCTTTTTTTGTTCAAATTACCTAATACAAAATCAAGATCATTAATTTGAAAATAATTTATTGATCAAAAATATTTTATTTTATTTTATTTAAGATGATTATATATTTAATTCACATTAATTAAATGAACGGGTATCTAAAGCATATGTAAATATTTAAAATTATCTTTATATCACCTTCCAAAGAGAGAAATATAGTAGAAAGAACTATTTATTAGTTAAGGGTAAAGAAAAAAGTTTTTCAGATAATTTTCCATATAATAAAATAAAGAATGGTTAAACCATTATTAGATCATTATAACAAAGAATAAGTTAACAACTATGCAAGATGTTATCTGAATTTATTTATATTTTATTATTTTGATAATGAGTATGAGTATTATATCATGACTTTAGAAAAAAAAGATCAAGGTGTATTGGGTATACATCATGTTACAGCTATTGCCCGTGATCCTCAAAAGAATTTTGATTTTTATTCTGGCATCCTTGGATTAAGATTAGTTAAATTAACCGTAAACTTTGATGATCCAACAACTTATCATTTATACTATGGTGATGAAATAGGACGGCCAGGAACTATACTTACATTCTTTCCGTGGGTAAATATACATCAAGGATGGAGAGGAACAGGAGAGGTTGTTACTACTTCATTTTTAATTCCTGAAAATACTATCGAATATTGGACTAATAGATTTAAAGATAAAGGAGTAGAACATTCTGAACCCACTAAACGATTTGATAATAATGAACAAATTATAACATTTTATGATCCAGATGGATTAAAATTAGAACTTGTAGCCACTAAAGAGGCAGAAAATAGAAAAATAAATGCTTGGAAAAATGGACCTATTCCTGTAGATTATACCCTCAGAGGATTCTATTCTGTTACTCTATCTTTAGAGGGGTATGAGGAAACTGCATCTCTATTAACTAATGAAATGGGGTTTTCTAAAGTAGCACATGAAGGAAATAGGTTTCGATTCCAAATAAAATCCAGATCTAATGAAGTACCGATAAATAATCAAGATGGCAATGAGAACCAAAAATCTATACATCCTACATCATCAATTGTCGATATAGTTTGCCTGCCATATACCCAGCCTGGAACTATGGGCGCGGGCACAGTTCATCATGTTGCATGGCGTACACCAACTGATGAAAGTCAACTAGAAATGCGTAAAAAAATCATAAGAACAAGATTAAACGCTACCCCTGTTATTGATCGTCTATACTTTCATTCAGTTTACTTTAGAGAGCCAGGTGGCGTTCTTTTTGAAATAGCAACAGACCCCCCTGGCTTTATGATAGATCAAAAACCTGAAGAATTTGGACAAAAACTTGTTTTACCAAAGTGGTTAGAGCCTAAACGAGAATATATTGAAAAGACATTACCATCGATTAAAATTTCAAATATTGATCGAACTTCCCAAAGAGTAGGTAATAGTAATAATATTAGTAGTAAAGTAAAAGAAAATAAAGATGATTAAAATGAATGATGAAAACCTTAATTTTATACATCGTTTTATTCCTTCACCTAAAAGTTTTGAAAAAGAAAAAAAATATGCCAATGATAATAATGAATCAGCATCGGCATATCCTACATTATTGTTACTACATGGAACAGGAGGTAATGAAGATGATTTGATATCATTTGGTAGTATGATCCATCCGAATGCAAATTTACTTAGCCCTAGAGGCAAAGTGTTGGAACAAGGTATGCCACGCTTCTTTCGAAGATTATCTGAAGGAATTTTTGATATCGAGGATCTCAAAGTTAGAACTCAAGAATTGGCAAAATTTATTCATGATGCATCATTACAGTACTCTTTTGATTTAAGCAAAACAATAGCTGTTGGTTTTTCCAATGGAGCAAATATTGCTACAAGCCTCCTTTTACTTGCTCCTCAAGTTATAGCAGGTACTGTATTGATTAGGCCAATGGTACCTTTTATTCCTAATCCTTTACCTGATTTATCTGAAAAGAAAATAATTATTTTATCGGGGCAATACGATCCCATTGTTTCAAAAAAACAAGCAGAAGATCTATTTTCATTATTGAAAAGTACAGGTGCAAAAATATCAATCCAATGGCAATCAAGTGGGCATAAAATAACTCAAAATGATATACATATTGCTAAAAAATGGTTGTCAGAGAATTTCTAAAAATCATTTTACATCATCATTGATATCCAATAAACAAAATTTTAATTTGTTATTTTTAAAAAACTAGTTATTTTTAATTATGCTATTTTTCAACGATTATAAATGGGGTTACCATAAATATAAATATTAAGTTACGTAAGATGAGAACAAATTTAATAATGATTCATAAACATACAATCAAAATGAATCCATATAATTTTTTTAAACATTATTCAAAGATGATGGACCTATAAAACAATAGATCTTAAAAGGGAATTGCTAATAATAATTTAATAATAGATACATATGATAATGGAAAAAGATATCCATGAAAAATCACTCTATTCTTAATATCATTCTTTAATATGTTGATTTCCTCTTATTAATATGAAATCGGCGCAAATCAATAGGTATGGAAGCAGTGAAGTAATAAAGATTAACCAAAATACACCTTCACCTACTATATCATCATCAAAGGTTCTAGTCGAATTAAAGCATCCGGCATAAATCCAGTCGATTGGAAAATTCGTGAATGCTATATGAAACAAGTGACATCACTTCAATTTCCATCAACTCTGGGAATGGATTTTTCTGGAATTATCAAACAAATTGGTGAAGACATATCTTCGGATTATAAACAAGGCGATGAAATATATGGACAGGCTTCAGTCACAAAAGGCGGTTCATGAGCATTTGCAGAAATGGCCCTTACAAATATAGATAATATTGCACTAAAACCAAAAAAGTTTAAGCCATACAGAGGCAGCAGCTTTACCTCTTGTAGGTGTTAGCGCCTGGCAAGCACTTGTAGAAAATATGAGATTATCAAATGGGCAAAAAATCTTAATTCATGGCGGTGCTGGAGGTATTGGTTCAATTTCTATCAATCTTGCTATGAATTTGGGTGTCTATGCAGCAACAACTGCAAATTCAGATGATAAACAGTTTGTCCAAAAACTAGGAGCAGATGAAGTAATAGATTACAAAACCCAAAGTTTTGAGGAGTTATTAAATGACTATGATGCAGTTTTTAATACTATAGGTGGTGAAACATATACAAAATCTTTTAAAGTGCTAAAGAAAGACGGGATAATTGTTTTAATGCGGGAGCATCCAAACTCAAAGCTCATGCAACACTTTGATGTAAAAGCTATATTCCAATTTACACAAGTTAACAATGATAGACTTACTCGATTGGCACAATGGGTAGATAAAAACAATATAAAAATAAATGTTGATAAAACATTCACACTTGATGAAGATGCAAAGGCACTTGACTATGTAAAAGATGTACATCCCAGGTGTAAAATCGTTTTAGAATTATAAAACCTCAAATGATCAAATCGTTGATTTTCTTTGTTTGACAGCAAGAAAATCACATTCATAACTTAAAGGCATGTATCAAATTAATAGACCATTATTTGAATTGCTTCATATATATTTATTTTAATCAATTCATTATTAATGATAGATGTCAATATTTGCATCAGAGAATCTAAATCCAAAGAACCATCATATCAAACTCCATTAATATAGAACGATGGGGTGTCATTTACTCCACTTTGTATACTGCTAGGAAATCCTCTCGAATTCTAGATTCATGAATATGATTCTTAATATCATTGTTGAATCCCTCCAAATCCAATCCTACTATACCTGCATATTTTTCCAAATGCTTATCGCCAAGTGCTTGTTGATGCTCATACAAATAGTCATACATATTCCAAAACTTTAAACCAGATAAACCCATTATGCCATCATCAAAATAAATAAAAAAAGAGATGGAAAGAGAAATCAATTTTTAATAACCAAATCACAGCATCTATTTCCGTCCAATGACTATCCAATAAAAGTTATCAATCTTTTGGTTTCTTTGAAGGATCAGATAATTATCCCATTTGAATTTTAATTACATATCTTATCACATTCACTACAAGTCTCTGTCGACATTAGAAAAGATACTGTTGTACATTTCTTTATACCAATTAACAGAAAATTGTTTTTCATAATATTTTCCTTCGTTCTATAAGATAAAATTTTATTATTCTAATTTTAAAATCTACTTATTATCGAATATGTGATTTTTTAATAAATACATAGAATCGTATTTGCTTTAAGGTTATTAATCCTTACAGTAAATAAAAATTCTGATTTTTATCCAAAGAATAATGAAATAGGTAATGCACACACAATAAATTTACATCTTTATTGTATATTGGTAAACTTGAAGGATAAAGATACAGTTTTTTGTACAAATAACTATGTCATAAACCTATTAAATATATTATGTAAATAGACCTAGGAAGATAATGCACCAATCTGAGTCATCATTCCTACCAAATCATAAAACAATCTCTCTTCTACAATCTTTCCCTTATTCCAAGTAGCAATAGTACAGAACTCTAAATGAAATTTCTTATTGGTAGGTTGGATTGTTTTTCCATTCAATCCCTTCATTGGTCCTTTGAATGTTCCGGTAAAATCGGCTACTGAGCAGGTATAATTGTCGCTATAAAATTGTATCGTATATGGATTATTAACAAGGTGATTATCTGGAAATACTTTAAAGAATTCTATAGATTCCAGGCGATGATTATGCAAGCCTCTTGTGGGCTCTGGCTGGCCTGGCCAAAATACCGCAACATTATCATCATGACGATCTTTGAATGTATCCCAATCTTGGGAATTCCATGCATCATCAAGTGTCTTCATCAATTGCATATTTGTTTCACCAACACTCATAATCAGGTTAATAAACAATAAGATATTAATAAAGGGCTATGTTCATTTAAAGAAAATCATACTGCTTGAAAATGTCACATCTCTTTTATCAGTATTAGAAATAGAACACTATCAAAATACATGGCTATGGTTTGCATTTTTATTTTTCAGTTTTATATTTAATAGGAACATTGGAAAAGACTAATCATCCTGCTTTACAAATAAAAATCATTCTTTATGCAAATTATTTGGAATCGGCTAATACACTAGTAGTATATTAAAACAATAAAGCATAAAACATACAAACCTTTCTAAATCTATAATATTTTTTTGAATCATCAAATGTTTATTTTTTCTTTGAAAACATTTTATTTTTTAAATTTTAAATATTAATAAATTAAATATAAAGAATATATGTATTTAAAAAAAAGTATTATCATATATTATGGTATATTTTTATTTACAATTTTATCATTATTAAATATCAGTGTTCCCATCTCGTCAATAATATTTGCACAAAATGCAAATTCTATAACACCACCACCACGGTCCAATTCTCCATCCTCATCCTCACCCCCATTTCCTCCTCCATTTTCAGATCAACTGTCCTCTCAGCAAATGGCCTCTTCAACCAACAAGACCTGTACACTTACACCCTCATTGATAGAAGAAGAAGGCACACCTCAGCAGACTGAAGGGCCGTATTTTGTAGCAGGTATGCCTAATCGCTCAGATATTCACTCTGATCCTTCAGATGGATCTGTACAGCAGGGTATTCCATTGCATCTTGTTATTCATGTTTATAAAATAAATGATAAAGGCAACAATTCTACTCCTGCAGCTGCTGTTTCTTGTATGCCTTTTAGTGGAATACAAGTTGATATATGGCATACAAATCCTCAAGGGCTTTATTCTGGAATTTCACAAATTGGTACAGAAGGTAAAACATATCTTCGCGGATATCAAATAACTGACAAGAATGGAACTGTTAAATTCGATACAATATATCCTGGTTGGTATCAAGGTAGAGCTATTCATATCCATATAATGGTCAGAGCATTTGATGGAGGAGCAAATGAAACATTCCATTGGACATCTCAGATGTATCTTAACAATTCTATTAATGAAAAGGTACATACACAAATTCCATATAGCAAGCATGGACTTCCTCCGATGACAAATGAGCAGGATGGGATTTATACAGGACCATCTACTGATAAACTTGTTCAAAGCAATGCTGGACAGCATCTAATGCTTAATCTAACTAAAGATAAACAAGGATATGTAGGAACTTTCAATATAATAGTAAATGCGCCTGTATCTGGCAAATAAAATAATCTCTACAATTATTTTTGTTATATCCCTATTTTTTGGATTTTAACTGCAGTTTCTTAAATATCCTTCATTTGAAAATTATATTTATCAAAGATATAATTAATTAAAAGATATCAAGTACGTTTTCATATTATCTGTTATCATCTCTTCACTCATACGATTAAGGATTGAGCCAAAACTCCATACAATCTGAATATGCCTTAACTATTTGGGTTTTGTGAACTAACAAATGATTCATTTGTAATCATTAGTTGATGTTATGGTTGTTAACTTCACAATAAGAATCGCAATAAACACGAGTATTCATAAAAGGAAAATCTATAACATATAGACTATATCTGATGAGTTGGTTGGATAAGCATACAGTATGGGATCGTTAAGATCTTTTGTAGTAAGTCCTATTCGAATAGCCATAGAAAATAAGTTAATGACTTCCTCACAGTGTGGACCCAATAGGTGCGCACCCAAGATTTTATTACTGCCTTCCTCAACCAATACCTTAAATCCAGAACAAGTTTCACCTACACGTCTGGAGGAATACCAGCTTGATGTATTTTTATGATTAATTTTAAATTGCAAGCCTCGCTCTTTTGCCTCTTTTTCCTGCAAACCTACTGATGCAAGAGATGGGATAGTAAAAACAACACTAGGCAGTCCATTATAATTTGATTTGTTGGTATTTCCATTTAATAGATTATTTGCTACAATGTTTCCATCATAACTAGCTACAGGAGTTAATGGTGAACCGCCACTTGTTGTTGCTACAACATCGCCTGCGGCATATACAACAGGATTTGAAACACTTTGCAGATATTCATTGACCTTTATTCCTTTATTAGTATATTCTATTGCCCCCATATCGAGATCAAGTTCTTTTATATTTGGCACTCGACCAGCGCCATGGACAACCATATCTGTTTTCAGTGGTACTAACATTTTGTTATCCTCTTTAGGATTAGAAA
>JBBRRG010000015.1:0-13847 GCA_038200895.1 Candidatus Nitrosocosmicus sp.
ACCAAGAGATGGAATAGGCGGACACTGCTTACCAAAAGATACAAAAATGTTTGTCAATTCTTCCAATACAATAAAAAGCAAGATATTACAGGCAGCAATAGGAATAGATGAAGATTATAAAGATTATATTCAAAGGAGAGAAAATTATAAATTATTAAGGTCTGAAAAGAACTGTAATATTATCAATACATTAAGAAGATAATCTAAATGTCAATATTAAGAGAAAAACTTGATTTAGGATATATTTTAGTTTTTGGAGCACATCCTGATGATATAGAAATTGGAATGGCTGGTACTGTTGCAAAGTTGTCACGACTTGGGTATAAAGTAAAATTAGTAATAGCTGTATTGCCTAATTTTACACAAAATGATAAAAAAGAAGAGAGAAAGATGGAAGCGATAATGTCATCCAAGGCGATGGGATGTGAAGCACCGGATTTCTTGGATTTATCACCTGAAGAAATGATTCACAGTAGAAAATTAGTTGGAATAATAGATAAATACATTTCCAATTATAACCCAAAAGCAGTATTTACGCAATGGATAGGTGATTCACACCAAGATCATCAAATCCTTACTCAATCCGTAATATCTGGAAGTAGGGACACATATGATCTATATATGTATGAGACAACAATACCTGGAGGAATTACCGAACAATCTTTCAGATCTCAATTGTTTATTGATATTTCTGACTACATCGATATAAAATCATCTGCAATAAATTGTTTTCAATCTCAACAATCAAGGTGTGGATCAATTTGGTTAGATGCAATAAACGGTAGAGCTGCATATAGAGGATATCAGATGAATTGCAAATATGCTGAATGTTTTGAAGTGATAAGAATATCCAAGTGGTAATTGAAAAAATTAAAAATAGTCTATAGTGAAGGAATTTATTTTTTCTCTTGAGTATTTTATATTCTTAAACTTTTCTAAATCCAAATAAGTCTCATTCCAATACCTAAGACATAATAGCGATCTATACTCTGTAATTTTTATTTCATCCTCGAATAAATTATTTCTTATAACTATGTCTGGCTCATTTATACCTGCAACCGTTCTCATAGGACATGAGGCGGAAAACCTAGGATTAATTTCAATTATTTTTGCTTCATTATCTTCCTCATCAATTCTCAATTGAATATTAATTGCTCCAATACCTCCAATTTTTTTAGCCGTTGTTTCAGATATCTTTTTTATTTTTGGAAACTTGTCTATTATAGCTTTATAGGTTTGACCATGTTTAAGGATTTTTTTTATTACTATTGATGACATTATATCTTTTCCATTCTTGTCTATTGTGATTCCAGTTGTAAACTCCTTATTATCATCTTTAAGATATTTTTGAATCAAAGGTTTCCATCCATATTTTTCAATTGTCGATATAGCATAATTCAAACCTGCCTGATCATTGACAATATTAAAAAATTTTGATCCAAAGCCTTCACAAGGCTTTACTACTAATGGAAATTTATTTTCTTTTAAAAATTCTTTTGAATCCTTAGGCAAACAAGAGGGTATATAATTGAGACTATTCTTTTTTAAAAATTCAAATGTTTTATACTTATCACGACAAATTTCTATCACTTTACAAGGATTTGACATGATTTTTGAAGAGGTTTTACTTTCTATCGACTTTTTCGAATTACTAATTGTAGATAATTCTATGTCGGATCCAATGAAAACAATATCGATGTTATTTTTATTACATATATCTATTATCGATTCAACATACTGCTCGTTTTCCGGTTTATCTATTATTGAGAATTTATCTACCCTGTATAGACCAGAAGAATCATAAATTATATCAGTGCCATAAATGTTATAATGATACGATTTATTTTTTGAATATTTGTTATGATATTTTAAAGATTTAATGATTCCTTGAGCAACTATTCCACCAACGGAGGTAATTAATACATTAATTTTTTTCATCCAGCAGATCTTGGCTCATAAGTAAAGGAGATGTTAAATCATTATTTCTTACTAAATTCTTTGACCATATGGAGGCAATTTTCTCCATGCCAAAATTAACAATATAATCTATTATACATGATTTTAAGGTTAGAGCATTATTTGATTTTTCAACTATTTTAATTATATTTTTTAATTTTCTTTGTTCATTTTTGTAATATATTAATTCATCCAATACATTTGAAAGGATGCTATTGTTTTCATGAACTAAATTCCTATTTAAAATTAAAGGTTCTATTTTGTCACGATATTCTTTAGTTTTTTTATGGACATCAAGCATAAATTTTGAAATATCTTTTATGTTATTCTCTTTAAGTAAATTAAGGGCTTCTTTTTGAGCAAAACCTGTATAGATGTCAGTTGCAGGCCATAATAATAATATCGGCATTTTGATTTTTAAATCATCAAAAACACTTTTTCCTATTATTGTATATCCCAAGCTTCCTCCGGTTCCTGTAATATATCCAGATATTTTTAATTCCCTAGATAACAGTAATAATATTGGTATTGCTCTTGGAGAAACTTCACTCAGGCGATCTTGGGGAATATCGATATCGTTTTGTTTGCCCACATTTAACATAATTGTTTTTTTACAAGAAATACACTTGCCTAAAAGCTCAATTACGCCTTTGTTGTCTTTATTTACGGTGGAGTATCCTTTTCCACCGCAAGAACAATGTAGCCATAATGGGGAATACTTACTGGAATTAGAACTGATACCTTTAGAAATTCCATGCCTTCTAAAGAACAATTCTGATCGTTCGAGTGAATTTATATAAGTCTCGTGATTTGATATTAAATAATTATAACCTTGTTTAAAAGTTTGGTATAACTCAGATAAGTTGACAAATAATGTATTATATTTCCATATATTGTTTATTAGTTTTGACATAATAAATGAGTTGAATTCTGAGAAATTATTGGAAACAGACAATGACTCTTCTACAATATTCCAATACTTTTCTAAATTATTGTACAGCATCTTCTTATGTTCCTTTGTAAGGGAATTATCATTTTTTATCCAGCTATATATTTGATTCTCCCAATATTTGACAAGAGAATGAGTGGGTGGGTCAGTTTTGCATATAAGCTTCCATCTTTTAGAATCATTCATAGGATATCTTATATCTAAAATACCCTGTGTATTTCTCACACTTGGTAATTTCGCAACATGAACCCAGCTATCATCCATAAATTCGTGGTCTACTATAATAAATAGGGGTAAAATTGAATCATGAGATTTCTCCAAATGCCTTGAAATGGTTTCTAACATCACAATTTTTTTAAACACTCCACTGAATGCAAATAAATTTGGCTGGTGAATAGCAACCACAATTTTTAACTTTTCTTCTTCTATTAATTCAGTTTCAGATCTTATTGTAGAGTTTAAAGTTCCAGCCTTTTTATGAAAATTAATGATTGCATTTTTTAAATTTTTTCTATTATTAGTTATATTTTCGTTAATTTGTGGATACGGAATTTCATTTAATATTTGTGCAGCAGAATCAAATTTTGAAGGAATGGATAGAAGAAATTTGTTTAAATTAGGATCATTTATTTCTAAATATTTTGAAAAAATCGACTTAAATCTAATTATATCATCCATAGTAGTTGCCGTAACTTGACCCAAAACACTTAACCAAACTTTAGGTATAAAAGTTTCTTTTTTAACTATTCTCCTATTTGTTCTATAAAATTAATAAGATGCTTTATTCTATCATAATTCCCTATATCATTGAGCTTATGAGCATCGCTCCCCAAATGGAATTTCACGTCAAGATCTTTAAAAACCTTGAGTAATTCTAATGGCGGCCTCATATACTTGGCATTTATTTCAATGATTTTATTATTAGATGTAATTTCTTCACCTAATTTTTTAATCTCCTCAAAAGTCAATGAAAACTCAGGCTCAGGTGCTAAATGACCAATTACGTTTACGTTTTCATTTCTTATTGCTTTTAATAAATTACTATACCAATTTTCTTTAATTTGATACTTTGTATGGAAGCTTGCTATGATGAAATATTCATGATTTAAATAAATTTTTGGACAGTCTATTTCGCCATCGGGGAGAATTTTTGCCTCAAATCCATTTAAAATATTAATAGAGGTCGTGTGTTTAAGAGATTTTATTTCTTGCAAATATTTTTCTGTCCAGTCAGAATTATTTCTAACATGTTCAGTAATTGCAATTGTTTGTAAATCTAAATTTTTAGCCTTTTTTATTATATTATCAACTGAAAGATCACTACTGGAATGATCATTATAATTGCAATGTATATGATAATCTTCTTTCACATTTAACAATAAATTTTTACAAAAAAAGTTAATTAACCTATTATATAAGATTTTTTAAAAAATAATTCAAAAAAATTTATATCATCTAAACCTACAATTAGTTTAAACGGATGTTGATTGCGTAGAAAAGTATCAAATGTATTAGTTCCCGGTGCTTCTGCTCCTGCAGGAATCAATACTATAAAATCTCTGAAATTATGCAATTTCAAAGGTAAGATCTTATCTACAGATTCAAATGAATTGTCCGCCGGTTTTTATCTTTCTGATTATAAAGAAGTAATTCCAGAAACTGATAACAAAAATTATTTAGATGTCCTTTTTAAAATTATTGACAAATATAATATTAATATATTAATGCCTTCATCTGGATATGACATTTTCCCTTTTAGTGAAAACAAAGAGAAATTACTAAAAAGCGGTGCGGTTCCTGTCGTAAGTGATCGTGATGTTTTAGAAATCTGTCGTGATAAAATTCTTACATATGATCATTTAAAAAAATATTTTAATTTACCTTTTACTACCGAAGAAACAAATAAAATAAATGAATTTCCAATAATTGCAAAACCCCGATTTGGTAAAGGCAGTAGAGATATTAATAAAATAAATGATTTCAAGGAATTAGATTATATTAATTCTAAATATTCTAACATGATATACCAAGAATATTTGCCTGGTGAGGAATTTACTATTGACGTTTTGTCTGATATGAATGCAAATCCCCTGATATCCGTTCCGCGAATCCGACTGCAAACTAGAGGGGGTATATCAACAAAAGGTCAAGTTATTCTAAACCAAGAATTAATAGAAGAGTCGTTAAAAATAGTAAAATTTCTTAAAATTATTGGACCAAGCTGTATTCAAATGAAAAAAGATAAAAATAATGCATTTAAAATTGTAGAAATTAATCCACGCCTGGGTGGAGGAACCATTTTTACTACATTGGCAGGTGCTAATTTTCCAAAAATGATTGTAGATATGATTGAAGGCAACAGTATAAAAATACCTTCGATTTCTGAAGTAATAATATTGAGATATTTTGAAGAAATTATCATAGACAAAAAAAATAATACTATTTACAACGGAAGAGATTCGTTAACGCGAAATGTGCTTCCTCGACAAAATTTTTAAAAGTCAAACCTCCTAAGGCTGGAGTATTTGAATGGTTAAATGAAAATGTCTTGTCTAGTTTATTGATAATACTGCATGGCCACATCCCAGTTAAATGCATTAAAATCACTATAAATCCGATTACCATGCCACATGCAACGAGAATTACATCTATTCTATTTTCCATTTCATTTAACCCTGTTTTCTTCGTTATTGTTTATTTTTTTTAATTTAATTATCTCCACCCAGTTTTTTTTATGGTAATTGCAGCATAAATCATCAACCAAGTGTAAATGAATGTTGATAAAAGTGAAAAAAATGGTCGATATACCCAATTTTTATCACCCGGATTTCTTAATCTAAAATCTACAGCATAAATCATACCTGTAAATAGTATTCCAGAAAACCATACAATTGGAGTAAGATAATCCCCAAAAAAAGGCAATAGAAAAACAGTCTTTGCGACTACATACGGCCTA
The DNA here is from genome assembly GCA_038200895.1 of Candidatus Nitrosocosmicus sp. Classification (GTDB taxonomy): domain Archaea; phylum Thermoproteota; class Nitrososphaeria; order Nitrososphaerales; family Nitrososphaeraceae; genus Nitrosocosmicus. The sequence goes on from JBBRRG010000015.1 coordinate 5,862, forward strand.
AAAAATTTCATTGCTGTTTGTAGGTAGTATAAAACTGCTACATAAAAAGGCCTTTTCCAGAAATAACCTCCTGTAGAAAACAGACTTCTAATAAAGCTTTTTCTCCATCTGATTTGTTGTTTAACAAGGGATTCAAGGTTTGAAGGAACTCCGATTGTGACACGAACATGTTGAGAATATTTAATTTTCCAATAACCGTCTACCTCTTCTTTTGAATTATTATTATTAGTTTTATAACCTTCAATTATTGGTGATGATGGGGGTTTATTTGATAAAACATGTGCGGTCATTCGTCTATCTGTACAGAACTTGAACTCCATTCCCAGAAACCTATCATGAGCCCACTCGTGTATGAAATCTTGAATTGCTTCCCGTCTGTAAAAACTTAATGCTCCTGAACAGCAAGTAACTGAAGAAAAAAAGCTCTCCGCACCCTTTATTGCACGACATGAGCCATCTACATAAACATCTTGTAACTTTTCAATGAAATGATCAAATGGTCCTCCTGCATGATTATTTCTAACTCGTCCATGGCCTGCAACGGCTCCTATTTGGGGATCAGCGTGAAAGATTTTTATAGCTTTTTCTGTAGCGTCTAGAGCCATATTGCAATCACTATCCATAAATGCATAGATATGCCCCTTTGCAGTTTTACTGGCAACTTCTATTGCTTTCTTTTTTCCAACACTTTTTTTCATATTTATTATCTTAAAATTTGCCATTTGATATTCATCTTTAAGTCGATTTAAAATAATTTCAGTATTATCAGTACTACCATCGTTTATTACAATTATTTCCTTTTTTTCATATGTTTGATTTAAACCTGATAATACACAGTTTTCAATATTGTCTTCTTCATTCTTTACTGGAATTACAATAGATACAAGGGGTAGTTCGTTAGCAGGTATGTTATTGTTATAAACATCTACATATGGATCGCGATATTTAAAATATGATATAAATAAGATATTAAATAAAACAAAGGAAGTTAATACGCTGTATATTCCCACAGCCCCATCTATAACATATCCTGCCAAGTAAATTTTAATTATTAAAATTATAAATACCGCGACAAGAAGTACAACTCGAGCAAGCCATCTTTTTTTATCTAATTCTTTTAGTTTTAAATTTTGAGGTACATTGTATAACGCCAATTTTCAAACAACCATTAATAGATTTATTTTGGTCTTGGGGTTTATTACCTTTGTTAAAGAATCTTGTATTATTTTTATATCGGAGTATAGTATGTATTTTCTATACTAAAAATATACTATAACCATCGAACATTCATCTGAGTAATTAATAATAAAAATAGAGTAGTTAATCCCAACGCATTCGTTCTGTTTCTCGATCTGTCTTTGAGGATTTTTTCCAATCTTTATAATGGCTTTTGCATAAGTATACTCGTTTTTTAGAATTATCAAAATCCAAATCCTGAGACATTTTTGCTTTTGTTAAACTCATAGATCTGTCTGCTGATTCATCACATTTTAGAACACTGCAGGTTATGCCTTTCTCTACCTTACCCATTAAATTGCAAAAACAATTGTTATATAAAAAAGTTGAGAATGAGCATTATAAAGTAAAGTATTCTGCTTCTGGATTATGAACAACTATTGCAGCTGTTGAATATTCTGGATTAATCTGCCCACTTTCGGTTAGGATCATTCCATTTAAACTGGGTTTTAATATCTTCCAGACCAAAAAATGTTGGGAAACATCAGGGCAACTCGGATATCCCCAACTATATCTCAATCCCCCAACTTTCCCTCCTTCTCGTGGCGTGGATTCTAATTTTAAATCTTTTTTAATGCGTAGGTTTATCCAGTCTGCAAGTGCTTCAGTAGTCTCAACTGCAAGTCCATGCAGATAGTATGCATCTGAATATCGATTCTCATTATTCCATTTCTCTACTATCTCTGCTACTCTGTTTCCCATTGTTACAGCTTGAAAGGCAACAATATCATCGTTTTTAGAATCAAAATAATCCGAAAGACATAAACGCTTTTGTAATGAAGAGCGAGGAAATTCAAAAATCAATTCTGATTCTTTTTTTTCTTTCTCGAAATATTTTACAGCAAGGTTGTTAGGTTCCATTTTTCTGCATTTAAAATATCCATAAACTGCTTGCGGTTCAAACAAGTTTTCTTCAATTACTTTTGTCTTCCATTCATCTAATAAATTATCAAATTCCACCTTTAAATTAGACGCGTTTTTTCCTCTAAGGCCCCATGATAATACAAATAATGATTTCTTATTTAGTAATTCCCATACTTCTTTTAAAGGGATGTCTTTCTTAGAAAATCTATATTGGAAATTCAATTTTGGTGGAATTGGTTTATTTTTAATAGGCTTTACACTGATTTCAAAGTTAACATCTGTATTCATATCTTTTTTATCATCATATTTTCGTTCATTCCATGTTTGTATTTTTTTTATCCAACTTTCAATAAATTGACTTTTTTCATGGGACATTATACTGTTCATTATTTTCAAACCATCAAAAGCAGTTTTGCAATAAAAAATACCAGGTTTATAAATATTTCCATCCCCTTTTGCAATTCTATTGATGTAATCGCTATTTATTGCTGCCCCTCCGCATATAACGGGTATATCTAATTTATTCTCTCTTGCAAAATCCGCAAAATACTGCATTTGTTTGGATGTTGAAACCAATAAGGCTGACAAACCTACTACATCTGCTTTTATCTCTTTTATTTTATTCACAATAATTGGAATAGGGACTTGTTTTCCTAGATCAAAAACTTCGTATCCGTTATTTGATAATATAGTTTTTACCAAGTTTTTACCGATATCATGAACATCTCCATAAACTGTACATAATACCAGCTTTCCTTTACTCATTCCCTCCTGTTTAATTAAATATTTTTCTAATTCTGTTACGGCTGCCTTCATACATTCTGCGGATTTTAAAACAAAAGGTAGGATTAACTCGCCAGAGCCAAATTTATCTCCTACTTCTTTCATTGCTGGAAGTAAAACTTCATTTAAAACTTCAATTGCAGCATTGTGTGATTTTTCTTTTGAAGATTCTATTTTGTATGATGCAGAATTATCTTTATCTTTTATTTCTATTATTTTCTTATCTTTTTGATCCTGAATTTTATCTGCAATGGCAAAAACTACATCATTTTCAATGCCATCTTTTAATCTATTTACTATTCTAAAATAACATTTTTTGCTCGAAGGCCAATTCTTATCTATTTCCATAATGTTTTGTTTTTGAAATGATGCTGATGATGATGATGAGGAATTTGACAACTTTGAATTAAAATAAGATATTAATTCCGATAGCGCATTTTCTTTTGAATTGAATATCAAATCTTCGCATATTTTTTTTTCAGTTGCACTTACTTGTGGATATGGAATTATATCTTTAGGATTAATTATTACAGTATCTAGTCCATTTTTTAGAGCATGATATAAAAATACCGAATTTAAAAACTTTCTTGCTAAAGCGGGAAGTCCAAAACTAATATTACTAAGTCCAAGGGTTGTTAAGGCGGTTGGATAATTTTCTTTCACCATTTTGATTCCATTTAGGGTATTTATTGCAGAATCCGAGTACTCTTTTTCACCTGTAGCAAGAGTAAATGTTAAAACATCAAATATTAATTGCCAAGGTTTAAGTCTGTAATCCATTGATTTATCATATAATAATTTTGCCACTTGCAATTTTTCATTGCTTGTTTTGGCCATTCCTAAAGGACCAATACACATTGATATAGCAGGTGCTCCAAATTTTTTCATCAATGGAACAATATCATAAAATCTACTGCCATCACCTTCTAGATTTATCGAATTTATTATAGGAATGCCGGGAATTTGTTTTAATGCTGCATGAACAACTTTGGAATCCGTTGAATCTATCACTAGAGGTGATTCAATTTCAAGGCTAAGCCGTTTTACTAATTTTTGCATAAATTCTAATTCATCCGAACGTTCAGTTGTTGCAACGCATACATCTATACAATGGGCACCATCTTCAACTTGTGTTCTTGCTATATCTATTAACCCATCAAAATCACTTTCTAAAACCATTTTCTTTGCTTTTTTTGAACCCTGTGAATTTAATCTTTCTCCAATAATAAGAGGACGGGGTTCTTGAAAAAGATCAATGGATGTTAAAGCGGAAGATACCTTTGGAATATCATTATAAATTTTTTTCATAAAACTGACTAACCATTTAATTTTAAAATCATTTAAATTAATTCTTTATTTAATCTTTTTTTAAAATATACTAATTAGAACCGGTATCTAACATTTTACGTAAACTAGCAATATGCTCAGGTGTAGTTCCACAGCATCCTCCAATTATTTTTATCATTTCATATTTTTTGATAAACTCTGATAATCTTTTAGTTATTTCTTGAGGGGACATTAGATATTTTGCTTGTCCATTTTCATTTATTGGCATACCTGCATTTGGCATTACCAAGATAGGCAACTCTTTTTGTTCGCATAGCCATTGAACGCTAGAAGTCATTTCTACCGGACCAGTAGAGCAATTTAGTCCAAATACATCGATATCTAAATTACTGAGCGTAACATAAGCTGCTTGGATATTTGAGCCTAAAAGCATTTTTCCGTACTGATCCAAAGTAACATTTGAAATCACAGGAATTTCTTTTTCTAATTTTTTCATGGCTCTAAAACAACCTTCTATGGCTAATTTGATTTCTAAAATATCTTGCCCTGTTTCTATTAATAAAACATCACATCCTCCTTGTATTAGCCCTTGAGCTTGAAGATGAAATGCATCCTCTATTTCATTTAATGATATATTACCTAAATCAGAATCATTTGAGCTTGGAAGGAAACCTGATGGACCCATTGATCCTATGATGTAAATATTTTTCTGAAGCTCAAAACAGGCTTGTTTTGCAATTTTTGTAGCTTCTATATTAAACTCGATAGTTTTATTGCCTAATCCAAACTCATCCAGTTTAAGTTTATTACTCCCAAAGGTGTTTGTTTCTATACAGTCTGAACCTGATTTGATATAGGCTTTATGGATATTTTTAATCCATTCAGGTTTTGTAAAATTAAGACTGTCATTAAAACCTTCTTTGTTGTCTAAATAATCACTTTGTTGAGGATGATAATTTTGTATTTCTGTACCCATTGCTCCATCAAATAGCAGTATTTTATTGTTCAAATCTTCAAGAAAAGAATTCACGATTTAATAATAATATATTATTCAATTAATTTATATTTTTTTAAAATGATTATGAATTACAAAGAGATTTATAGAAAAAACCCCAAAAAATTTTGGGGCTCATAGTTCAGTTTGGATAGAATGGCTGCTTGCGGAGCAGTTGGTCGAGGGTTCAAATCCCTCTGAGCCCGCTTCAATAATGAATGCTTTTCTAGGCGAGACCAAGTAGTAAGGATATTGTCTTCAAAAACCGTAAATTAAAAAACATTCAAGGATGAGTTTTCATTGGTACAATTAAAGGCTCTAAATATGCTTTAAATTTTCTTGAGTCTATAAAACAGTATTTAAGGCAGTTAATCTTTTTTCTCAATTTTACATATGTGGGACGGTCAAATCAATAGGAAGGGCTTCATCATCGTTGTTATGCCATATATCTAAAACATATGCAGAATGGCTACAGAATTCCTTGATGGATTAATTGTCGCAATATCTATATGCTTATAATAATTGTAATGGGGAGGTTTTGAGGTTTACCTAATCCAATTAGCTAAGTTTTATAACTAATGTGGCAAAATAATAATTATAAACCCAATGTAGGACATATAACTAAATTACAATACATTTAGATTTTTACTTTCAATTATAATATGATTTAGATTATCTGTATTTTTTCATTTTTTATGGTGTCATCAATTACACAATAGAATAACTTTCTATTGTATAAAATTTAACTAACTTTATAAAGTTAAAAATGTTTCATATCTCTTGATGAAAAACAATCGCTCTGTGATTATTACTTCAATCATAGTAATAACAATGTTGTTTATAACAACTATTACAATTGGACCAATGAACATAATACAAATAAAGAATGCAAGTGCTCAAAATCAGGCCGGGTTTAATCCCATCATTCCTTCTCAAGGACCCTCACTTTCAAATCTATCGACCTTAACTAATTCTAACCCTATCATTCCTTCTCAAGGAATCTCACTTTCAAATCTATCGACTTCAACGACAATTTCTCCAAACTTTACAGGGTCAATTTCGACATTTTCGCCATTAATAAATGGGATCAAGGCATCTGTAAATGTGAGTCTTGCTGATGCTATATTTGCTGCTGATAGATTTTTAGGTAATAATACTATAACAATAGCTGCATTTGTTCATCCTGAAAGAGGATTTATTATATATGATTTGCTAACTTTTGGCTCTAATAATAATGCATTTAGAATAATAATAGATCCGGGTAATGGAAAAATCTTATCATCTCAACAAATACCAAAAACAGATATGATGTTGATGCTAAGTGATACTGGAAGCAATAGTAACGGAATGAAGGATTACGGGATGATGTTGGGTCCAAATATGGGCATGGATAAGGCAAGGCCACAGTAGTAGACAAACAATTTCTAAACTAAACTATTTTTTATTAGATCTCTTTAACAATTAGAAACAATCTATATTTTCTGATACGATAGGTATTCCGTTTCTATAAACACTGGTTTATTATTCTATAATTTGTCAGACCTACGACTATATCGGATATCTTGTTATATTTTCTCAATTTGTTTCTAAATACATCGCTCATTATCCTGTACTTTTTTAATCTGCAGATGATGTGTTCCACTATTATTCTCTTTTTTGAATGAATAGCATTGTAATCTTTTTCTTCTTTTGATAAACACTGGTTTGTTTTCTTTTTTATATGGTAAAGATGATAGTTGTTCTGGATAATCTTTTTCTATGCCGAGATATCCCAGATCAATTACAGCAACAACTTGTTTTGGAATGATAGGATGGTTACTCATATAAACATCATAATCATGCCTTTTTCCTTTCTTATAGGCAACCTTATGAAGAATATAACCATCTTTGTTTACAGTAAGTTGATTTTTAACAGTATGCCTTTTCTTTTTTCCTGAATAGAACATCTTCTTTCTTTTATTATCTGTCGGTCGTGGAATCTGCTGTTCTGTACAATCCATAAAAGCAATGAATCTTGGAAAATATTTTTCAACTTTATCAGGTGTACGTAGCCTCTTTGTTATGTTGTATATTTTTTGAGATATTGGAACACATCTTCTAATCAGATGCTCAATCTTTTGAATGTCTTTGCAAATATTACTTTGATCCAAATCAAACAAAAACCCATCTAACGTGTAGGTTATGTAAAGACTGTAGTAAACAAGTAGCATAAGAAACCTGTTTCGATTGTCATGTTTGAAATGTCTTCCCGCACCATAACTTCTTTTTCTTTCTTTTATTTTCGATAAACGTTTTAACTCATGCTTGTAGTATCTTTTTGTTATCTTATTATCATAAATGTCATCAAAATCTTCAACTGTTAAGCCAGTGAATGATTTGAAAAGTAATGGTTTTTTGGATGTTTATCATATGAAAGCAAAGAAATGACATTTCAAATAAAAGAGGATGATCATAAAGCTGTTTAGGTGTAATTACGCAAGAGATCTATTATATTTATGATAAATATCCACAACAAACAGTTACAATATTTCTTTTAGATAATTCCTTTTTAAAAAAAATAATAGCGATATTTTTATATTCTCAGTTTGTTAATCTTTGTTGTCTATTTCAAATGTCTATTAACATATTATCAAGATACTAATATCGTTTTGATTTTATAAATAATTTCGTTACGTTCTACTGGCTTTCTAATAATTTCGCTTGGATTTATATCTGAAAATATGCTTAATAGCTCTTCAACTGCATCCAGAGCAGATAGAAAAAGCACTTTGATATCCGGATTCATGACTTTAATTTTAGAATAAAGTTGTATACCATTGATT
>JBBRRG010000016.1:0-13586 GCA_038200895.1 Candidatus Nitrosocosmicus sp.
TAATATCAAATGGTGAAACTATCGATGAAATTAAAGGTACGGTTGAAGCAATAAAATCAAATGCAATAAAAATTTCCCCCTCTGTTAATTTTCCAATTATAGACAATTGTGGAACAGGTGGCGATTTTTTAAATACTTTTAATATAAGTACTGCCTCAGCTCTTGTAGCAAGCTCCTGCAAAGGAGTAGCAGTTGCTAAACACGGTAATAGATCTTCATCAAGTCTAAGCGGAAGTGCAGATTTCTTTGAATATCTTGGTTACAACCTAAGTAATGAATCCTCAATGATCATTCAATCCATAGAGTCACTTGGTTTTGGTTTCATCTTTGCCCCTAAATTTAATCCCGGTTTAAAAAATGCTTCAAATGTAAGAAAAGAATTGGGTTTGCGTACAATTTTCAATAAAATAGGTCCTCTATGTAATCCTTGTACAAATTTATATGGTCAAATAATAGGAGTTTCTGATCCAATTTTATTAGACATTATACCCCAAATGATACCCTCTTTAGGATTAAAAAATGCCATGATTGTCTACTCACATGATGGAATGGATGAGATATCCACAAGTAGTAAAAATACAATTATTAATGTATCTTTACAAGATGATGTTTATTCTTTTAATAAAATTATTTTTGAACCTTCTGATCTTGGAATACCAAAATCGAACCTGAATGAAATAGCTGTTAAAAGTAAATTCCAATCAATAGTAGAAACAATGCGTGTAATTTACGGGATCAATTCCAATAAATCAAAGAAAAATATAGTATTGTTAAATAGTGCTGCAATATTATTAACTGCAAATGTGGCAAATTCATTTAAAGATGGAATATCAATTGTAAAGGAGTCTATGGATAATGGAATCCCTGAAAAAAAATTAAGGAATCTGATTAAAAAATATGGCGATATATCCAAACTTGAAGATGCAGAAAAATTACTTTGATGCTAAACGTTTGAATTTATTATCCATTTAGAATGTCTTTTTTTTATATCTTTTGCATACCACATAAATTTCACTACTTTGTTTTCTGCTGGCATCAGGTTTTGTAATAATTACATTTAGAAAAAACTCTTTTAAATAATTTATGAATTCTGCAGTATTTTCTCCTTGAAAAACCTTGTACAAAGCACAACCGTTTTCTTTCAATACTGTTTTTGTAAATTCTAATGCATTTTTTGTCAAGTCTATTTGCTTTAATTGATCCATTTCCCATAATCCAGAAACATTTGGGGCTAAATCTGAAAGTACTACATCTGCTTTTCCATTTATAAGTTGGATTAATTTATTTATATCTTCTTCATTTTCAATATTTCCAACAATTGTAATAACATTTGGAATTGGCGCTATTTCTTTTAAATCTATTCCAATAGTTGTCCCCCTTGTACCAGTTATTTTCGAGGCGATCTGTAACCATCCTCCAGGTGCCGCTCCAATATCGACAACTTTCATCCCGTCTTTTAAAATATGATGCGATTTATTTATTTGAACTAATTTATATACAGAACGACTTCTGTACATATTTTCTTTTGCAAGTTTTCTATATGGGTCTTTTCGTGCATCGGATAATTTCATAAGGATTCTCTTTCTTTGTTTTGGTGTATAATCTAATTAAGTATTATTTAATACTTTTTATTCTAGCAATGTTTTTTATGGGTATTTATATTAAAAATTTTATAGGTATGGAAATAAATCATATTCACAATCTAATTAAAAATTATCCTGACTTCCCAAAACAAGGTATCTTATTTAGAGACCTTACACCAGTATTTAGAGATAATCGCTCATTAAAATTGATGGGAGAGTATTTTCATGACGAATTTAAAACTATACATATAGATAATGTAGCTGGAATAGAAGCGCGAGGATTTATTTTATCTACGATATTAGGATTAAAATTTAATCGTGGAGTAATTATGATAAGAAAAGAAGGAAAACTACCTGGAAGTATAAAAAAACAAAAATATGATATTGAATATGGTAATGCGGTAATGGAGATACAATCCGAATCTATCAAAAATAATGAAAATGTATTAATTGCAGATGATTTGCTGGCAACTGGTGGAACCGCCATGGCTGCAGCAAAACTGGTAGAAGAAAGTGGGGGCAATGTAATTGGCTTTGCATTTATAGTAGAATTATCTTCTCTTGGTGGAGAAAAATTGTTACAAGACAAAGGATATCCTGTTCGTTCAATGGTGATTTATTAAGATGAATAAAAGTAAAGATAGCATTCCCGTGGAGATTGCCGTAATAGGGGGAACTGGAATATATAACAATAATCTATTTCAGGAAGAAACGGTTGTTAAACCTCATACTCCTTATGGGCCTACATCAGACTCTATAATTGTTGGCAAGTTCGGTAATAAAAAAATTGCATTTCTTCCCAGACATGGCATAGGTCATAAAATTCCTCCTCATATGATAAATTATCGAGCTAATATCTGGGCTCTAAAGGAACTGGGTGTAAAGCGAATAATTGCACCATCTGCAGTAGGCAGTCTCAACTATGATTATGAACCGGGAGATATAATGTTGCCTGACCAATTCATTGATTTTACAAAAAATAGAGAGCATTCATTCTTTGATGGTTCTCAAGTATGTCACATATCTATGGCGGATCCATTTTGTATTGATTTAAGAAAAATTGCCGGTACATTATTAAAAGATATAGGTATTCGGTTTCACAACAAAGGAACGTATGTTTGTATCGAGGGACCTCGGTTTTCTACAAGATCCGAATCAAGAATATTTAGGGATGTATATCATGCAGATATTATAGGAATGACTTTGGTTCCAGAATGCATTCTTGCAAGAGAAAGCGAGATTTGTTATCTGTCGATTTCAACCATAACAGATTATGACGTTTGGGCTGAACAACCCGTATCCTCTAAAAACATTATTGAAATATTGAATAAAAATGTGGAAACTACACGAACAATAATCTCCAAATTAATTCCACTAATACCCGATAATAGAACTGGTTGTGATTGTGGTTCTGCATTAGATGAAGCATTGTTATAATCATCAATATCTATTCCATCGCTTCTCTTCCTTTCAAATTTTTTTCGTCAAAAGTTATATCTCCTTCAATTATCTTTTTTTGTACCAAGCTCAAGATTATTTCAGGGTCCATATCCATTTTCTTAATTAAAGCATATTTTGTTTCAGATATTTTTATATTGATATTTTGTCCTCCTATTCTTCCAAATGCTATTGCTTTAAAATTAAATACGGTATTGTTGATTAAAAAATATCCAGATAGCTTACTAGCAACAGCTCCCTCTGATACCTTTTCAATATGTATTTTGAAATCTATTTTGTTGTATTCTTCTGGAATATTGGATATCATTTTTGTAGTATTTCTTCTGAAATTTCAATACTTTTGTTAATATTCTTGGAAACTAAAAAGCTCCACCAATCTGAATCCATAATTTTCGAATTTTCTACATTTACAGATATTCTGGTTTCATCATCTGTATCTACAAAATCAACTTTTTTTTGCTCTTCGGTTATTTTTATTAATTTCCATCTATCTTTCCCCTTTCTATGCTTGTTTACTGCTACTGCCCAAATTTCTTTATCATTGATAAGCGGCATTCCGATATCTTCGGATATGTCTAGAATGCCCAACCTTTTCTCTTCACATAATATTTTTTTTGTAATTACATTTCTCCATATATCAACTGCTCCAATGTTTTTACCATTTTCGTTTATATTTATTACACCAAAATATACTACTTTGCCTTCATTATTGGAAGAAGAAGCCGAAGATTGCATAATAGATAATTGTTTAAGGTTTTTCCCTTATTTAGCCCTTGCATCAATATTTTTTATCTTGATAGCTTTCAAGCATTATTCCTATATTATCAATTTTGATATTTTTTTTGAATTGAACATTTTTTTCAGCACATATTCTTCTATATCTATTCACTATTGCAAATCTAGGATGTAGAACTTGAAATTCATTTTTATTTATTTCGATTACCATACCCTTTTGTTCAAGACTTTTACAATTTTCCATCATTTCTTCTGTTGTACAATTAAGTTTTTTTTTAAAATCTTCTGACGAGGTTTTTCCTTCCTTTATCAATGCTAAAAATATCTCTGCTTCCTCTTTACATAATTCAAGATCTTCCATTAGATTTTTTTTAAGTTGGGCGACTTGATTCAAATAACTTATTAATTATATTCTTTAAGATAAACTGTTTCATTTTTTTTATGTTAATTTGTGTCACTGAAAAATTGTATGTACCATAGGCGAATATTCAAATAACATCCCGTGTAAGGTATTACATGCCTATTAAAAATGGGTTAGAGTATATTGAAAGTTTAAAAAATAGAAATTTACAAGTTTATCTTTTTGGAGAATTAGTGAAAGAACCAGTTGATCATCCTATGATAAGACCATCAATTAATGCTGTTGCCGAAACATATGATTTAGCGGTGGATGATCCTGAATTAGGTTCTACAAAGTCTTCTTTAACCGGGTTACAAGTTAACCGATTTTTACACATAGTCGAAAGCCCTGATGATTTGGTAAATCAAAATCGTATGCAGAGAAAATTGGGTCAAAAGACGGGTACTTGTTTTCAGCGTTGTGTAGGAATGGATGCCTTAAATTCTTTATATTCAACAACTTTTGATATAGATAAAAAACATAATTCGCCATATCATGAACGTTTAGTTAATTTTATCAAAATGATACAATATGAAAATGTTGTCATTGGAGGAACAATGACTGATGTCAAGGGCGATCGTAGTCTTTCACCATCTCAACAAGACGACCCAGATATGTTTGTACATATTGTAAAAAGAGACGATAAGGGAGTTTATATTAAAGGAGCAAAAGCCCATCAAACAGGTTGCATAAATTCTCACTGGCTAGTTGTTATGCCAACGATGCGTTTAAGACCTGAGGATAAAGATTATGCAATAGTTGGAGCAATTCCAGTTGATGCAAAAGGTATTACCTACATATACGGACGACAATCATGCGACACTCGAAGTATGGAAGAAGGAGAATTAGATTCGGGTAATTCCAAATTCTCAGGCCAAGAGGCATTAATTATTTTTGATGATGTCTTCATTCCAAACGAATTAATCTTTATGGATGGAGAAGTGGAATTTGCATCCACCTTAGTTGAAAGATTTACATGTTATCATAGACGAAGTTATGTTTGTAAAACAGGACTTGGGGATGTATTAATAGGTGCTGCTGCTGCTGCTGCAGAATATAACGGCATTTCTAATGCTTCTCATATTAAAGATAAATTAATTGAAATGACTCATCTAAATGAAACCATTTTTGCTACCGGAATTGCTTCATCTTACAAAGCATATAAAACACAATCGGGTAATTATATTAACGATGATATGCTTGCTAATGTTTGTAAGCATAATGTTACCCGCTTTCCATACGAGATTGGGCGACTTGCACAAGATATTGCAGGAGGACTCATGGTTACCATGCCTTCAGAAAAAGATTTTCGAAGTTCTGTAACCGGCCCCCTTTTGGAAAAGTATTTAAAGGGAAAAAAAGGGGTATCCACCGAAGATAAAGTTAGAATAGCCAGACTTATTGAAAACATGACCTTGGGTCGAAACGCAGTTGGCTATTTGACTGAATCCATGCATGGTGCGGGTTCACCTCAAGCTCAACGTATTCAAATTGCAAGACAAATGCAGTTAGAATATAAGAAAAAATTAGCAAGAAATTTGGCTAACATCAAAGAAGGTGAAAATACATCTTCAGAATTATTATCTGAACCTTCAGAATATTTTGATAGAATTTTTGGTACAAAAAAAAATTGATATTTTTTTTACCAAATCTTACAGTAAAAATTTACAATTAGTGATTTAGGTAATTTTCCAGTTATACAAATGTATTATGTATTTGTCACAAATGTTTTGTTTCTGGGCTATCCTTTTTTGCAAATTATTTATCTTGGAATTATTTTTGGTAACTTCACAACTACAAAACAAATTTGTTCGAATTTGCTATAATTAGAAATAATTTTAAAAATATTTGATTTATAAATTTCCATTTTTTTTAAAATATAGGATTAAGATCGTTTAAAATTCTTCTTCCAATATTTTCCTTTTCTTTTTAATGTTAAATATTTTCTCCGTTTGTTCCAATGCTTTGGTTTTTGATTTTTTTAAAATCATTGATTGTATGAGCATATAGTTTTCTGGTATCACCATTCCAGTTTGATCATCAGAATAAGATATCTTTACAATGTCATCCTGTATTTTTAAAATTTCGTTGTGAATATGAACCATGCCGGTATCACCATGCTCAAAATTTAACTCGATGGCTTTCTTTCTTACATCCGCAGTACCATTTGCGCTATTTAAGATTGCAACCCCGTATTCTTTATTGAAAACGTCTAGAATTTCATCTTTAGATGGCGGGGTATTTTTAAATCTTATTGTCATTTGATGTAAATGCATCATCCTCGATGGGACTTTTAATGAATCCACAAACAAATTTATTGAAGGAATAAAGTCTTTTACATCATCTTGATGATGAGGTTGTTTGTCCCATTCTATGGAATCTTTTATTTCTCTTGCATCTTCTAGATCTGCCGATCTTCTAACTAGATTGACATCATATCTTTTGATTGATTCGCCATAATTTTCCAAAAGTGGTTGAATAATTCTACCCATTCCAGTTACGTTGCAACTTCCTTGAATTACATAATCTTTTTCGAATGTTTCATTATAATTAACCCTTGAATTATGAATTATATTCGCTACAGCGCAATTCCCATTTCTACTTTCCCCACCTTGAAAAATAGCTTTTTTCTTTAATGGGATATAATATTTCTTTTTATTTTGGAATCCTTTACCTTCTTTTGCAGCATCAATGACAATATCTGCCAGCCGAATGGCATCTTCGACTGTACCATTAATCTCATAATTTTTATTTTGGAAGCCTTTTTGTAGATCTTTGGGAACAAAAACCTTATATCCTTTATTTATTGCTTTTTCAGTTTCCTCGTCTGGTGAATATTTTGCGATACCGACTAATTCAATCGATTTATCTTTTGAAAAAGCCGTAGCTAAACGTCTGCCAATATTTCCATATCCATTAAGGAAGATTTTTACCAATAATGAGTTTTACTTTTTACAATATTATATATTTTTGTCAATTTCATTTGTTTTTTATTTAAACAAATTGGAAGGATTAAAATCGAATTTGTAAAAGAATCAGTTTGACTGTATATTTAAAAATTTTAAAAATAGAAAATATAATGACAAATAATTCTTAATAATATAATATTTTAAATAACATGTTTGTTATATTATAATAATTAAAAATCGATTTATCGATATTTAAATAAAGTTTTAATTGTACTTTTTTCTAAGGGAAAGAAACATATTACATTTATATTTTAACGATTAGCAAAATATATGAGTACAAAAAAATCTGAAAAACCAGAAGATAAAAAAGATAAATCGGCCATGACTGAAATAAACAGTATTGAAGATGCCATAAAAAAATTGTCAAATAATGTAAATAAATTAAAATCGTTATTCAAAACAAAAAGCGATACAAAAAAGAAAAACGAATAAAAATAATATCCATACCAAAGTAAATTTTGTTTTTTTTCGTTGTCATATTTATTTTATTTTTTTTGAAGGGTTTATTAATTTTGAAATTGAGAACCAAACCAAATTGACTAATTATTTTAACAAACCAGATTTATAAAGTCAAAGTTATAATATGGAGATATAAATATTTGTATTATGGCAACAACACCGGGTGCAGAAAATGATCGTGGTATGACAGAACATTCTGTCAACGAGATGATACAAGAATCCAAGTTACTCGAGTCATATTATAATGATATAATATCTAAAGAGTCATTGTTGCACAGATTATTAGAGGAATCTCATAATTCCTTTGAAGCGATAAAAAACCTATCTTTAGATTCAGATACTGCATCATTAGTTCCTCTGGGTATAGGAGTATATGTTAAAAGTACAATTTATCCTATAGACAAAGTGCTTGTAAATGTTGGTGGTAGTGTAGTAATTGAAAAGAAAAAAGACGATGCTATTAATTTTATCGAACAGCGAATAAAGGAGTTTGAAACAGCAGCAAAACAACTATCCTCTCAAAAACAACAAATCTCATATCGTATGATGGAAATTCAAAATACTGTCAATTCTTATGTTAGCCAAACGCAAGGACATAATCACAACATTTCAGAGAATGTGGGTCATCCTCCCCATTAACTTGATCAAATTCTGAAAGTGTTTTTTGATCCATATCTAGTAGTATTTATATTCTAATAATTGGTAAATTTACATGTTTGATAAATTAAAACGTGCATTCACTAATGCTGCTAAAAGTATTAGTCAAAGAGAGCTTTCTGAAAAAGATCTGGATGAAAGTCTTTTTGATTTACAAGTTGCACTTTTAGAGAGCGATGTCTCACAAGAGGTAATTGATGATCTTTCCCATCAAATAAAAAATAATTTAGTTGGCATGACGATTCAAAAGAATGAAACTACGGAGCAAATTATTGCATCTACGCTAAAAAATAATTTTTTGGAAATATTGTCTAAGGCCGGATCAATTGATTTACTAGGTCTGGTGCAAGAAAAAAAAGAAAAGAAAGGCGGACCGTTTGTAATAGTTTTCCTTGGCATTAATGGAACTGGAAAAACAACTACAGTAGCTAAAGTTGCAAATTTATTAAAAAAAAATGATTTTTCCGTAGTTATTGCTGCAGCCGATACGCATCGAGCTGGTGCAATAGAACAAATAACAACACATGCTGAAAATCTATCTATTAAAATTATATCTCAAAGATATGGAGCAGATCCTTCTGCTGTATCTAGAGATGCTTTAGAATATGCTAAAAAGCATTATGTCGATATAGTTTTGATTGATACCGCAGGGAGAATGCAAACTGCTAAAAATCTAATGTATGAAATAGGAAAAATTGTTAAAGTGATAAAGCCCGATATAAAAATATTTGTTGGAGATTCGCTTTCTGGAAACGATACTATTAATCAAGCAAGAGAATTTTTTTCATATACCGAATTTGATGGTGCAATCCTAACAAAATCTGATGCTGATGCAAAGGGCGGGGCTGCAATATCTATTTCTTATATCACATCTAAACCCATACTATATCTTGGAATGGGACAAGGATACGAAGATTTAGTTTTATTCAATAGAGAAAAGTTTGTGAATACCATTTTTAATACTGATTCTTTATCGACCCCTCCTGAAATTTCTTTGACTGATAATTCTAAAATAGAAAAAAATTTTAAGTCGTATAGTCCTGCAGAAATAAAATCTGTTCCAAAATCTAAGGGAGAATTTGGTCCAATCGATGATAAAAACAACATGGATTCGGTTAATGAGGATAATATTACAGATAATGGGAGAAAAAGCGATATTGAGACAACAACCAATTTAACGAACCAACTCGATCCCCAAATTGAAAATGAAGATGTAGATAATTCATCCCATGACTTGACCACCAATTCAGCGGAATCTTCTGTTCGTTTGGAGGATGATACTACCAACGATGATGAAAAAATAAAAACAAATGCAGAAAAAGGATCAGAGCCCGGTGGAAAAAAGAGTTTATTTGGATGGTTCAAGAAAAAAAATAAATAATTTTTCTATTTTTGAAAACATTAAATTAAAGAATTTTTTCATTTTTAATATTGAACAAAAACATTTTAAGCATTTGTGACTTGTCATCTGAACAAATTTTATCGATTTTAGATCTCGCTAATTATTTAAAAGATTCTCGAAATAACAATGGTTCAAAAACACAATTAAGCGGTAAAATCTTGGGCATGATTTTCCAGAAACCCTCTACAAGGACAAGAATTAGCTTTGAAACTGCAATACTTCAGTTAGGAGGAAATGGTATTTATCTTTCTTTTAATGATTTGCAGTTATCTAGAGGTGAATCTATTGAAGATACTGCAAGGACACTTTCATTATATCTAGATTGCCTTGTGGCAAGAGTATATTCTCATTTTGACCTAGAGAAATTATCTCGATATTCCACTATTCCTGTAATAAATGGGTTATCAGATTTATTTCATCCATGTCAAATATTGTCTGATTTATTGACAATTTTAGAATATAAAAAGGAACTAAAAGGTATCACATTGGCATTCATAGGAGATGGTAATAATATCTGCAATGATTTATTATTAGGCTGTTCAAAATTGGGAATCAACATTAAAGTATCGACACCTCCTGGTTTTGAGCCTTTGGAATGGGTAATTAATGTTGCGAGAGACGAAAGCAAAAAAAACGATAGCTCTGTATTAATAACCAATGATCCTTTTGAGGCGGTTAAAGAATCAGATGTGGTTACTACAGATACTTTCATATCAATTGGAAAAGAAGAAGAAAAGAAAAAGAGAGAATCCATATTCTTGCCGAAGTATCAAGTTAACGATGAGCTTGTAAAATATGCAAAAAGAGATTATATTTTTATGCATTGTCTGCCAGCCAAACGAGGCAAAGAAGTAACTTCTGAAATAATTGATGGCCATCATTCAGTTGTTTGGACTGAAGCAGAAAATAGACTACATGTACAAAAAGCTTTATTGGTAAAACTACTTGATCAAAAATTTATCGATTGATTTTATAACATGAAATACAAAATGCTCTTCATCAAAAAGAAAGGAGAAAGACTTATAATTATTGAGGCAGACACCTCAAGATAATATAAAATAGCTTTCTTTTATATGGTTATTATTATCTTTAAATGCACTATATTACCGATATTCTCTGATTTTAATTGCATTACATCTAAAGAAATATAAGAATTGGAAAGTTGTTTATAAATATAGTAACAAGACATTAAATAATTATTTAATAAAAGTCAACCAAGATTTTCTATTTTTGATTTTGCCCCGTACAATTTGCCCATAATAATTTTGGATTTTTCTAGTTATAGGGCCAATCTTTCCGTCGCCTGTAACTCTATGATCAATTGTACCTATAGGAACAATCTCAGATGCAGTACCAGTTAAAAAAGCCTCCTCAAAACAATACATTTCATCTCTTGAAATATTTTCAATATTCAAAGGAATTTTATTTTGCTTTGTTATTTCAATAATAGTATCGCGTGTTATTCCTTCTAACGCGCCAGTAGATATCGGCGGAGTATATACAACTCCATCTTTGACAAAAAAAATATTTTCTGCACTAGCTTCTACAACAAATCCATTTGAATTTATCATTATTGCCTCATCTACACCCGATTTTATTGCTTCCATTCTGGCTAAAGCTGAATTAGCATAATTTGCAACACCCTTTGCATGAGTTGGCATTGATCGAACATCCATCTTTATCCATGATGAAACAATAGTGTCAATTCCTTCTTCTCTGTTTTCTTTTTTTATATGTTCGCTCCAATTTAAAACAGCTATAGCGATAGAGACTTTATTAGGTAATGGATTGACACCTAATTTACCGTAACCATAAAATGCAATTATTCGTATATAACATTCATCCAAATTATTGGCTTTTACAGTATTAATTGAAGATTGTATGATTTCCTCTTTGGTGTATTCAAGGTGCATAAAATAAGCTTTAGCACTATTGAACAATCTTTTAATATGATCATCAAGCCTAAAAATGGCAGGACCATTGTTAGTAGTATAAGATCTAATACCTTCGAATACACCAGTTCCATAATGTAATCCATGAGTTAAAACATGTATTTTAGCTTCGCTATAATCCACAAACTTTCCATCAACCCATATTTTTTTATCTTCCAACATTAGTCTCATTTAATAAATCCAATTAGGTTATAATTGTACCTTTTGAATGTATCGATTTGACTACCTCTTCGACGCTGTTATCTTCAACAAGTATAAGAATTCGGGATGTTTCTTCCTGAGCATCTATATTCAAAATATTAATATCTTGTTGGCTTACAATACTACTTGTTTCTGAAACAATCTTTGGTACTTTCCACATAGAATCCCCAATAAGAGTAACAACTCCTCTAGCATACACCATTTCCACTTTTGGATAAAAAGACCGAAAAATTTTTTCATGTCGTTTAACATAATCACCATCTAAAAATAAAAATCTAGTTATTTCTCGGTTATCTTGTTTAAAAGGAGATAATTTTACAAAATCATGATATTGTCGTTGTTTTTCTAATAGCGCTACCAGATGTGATGCAGCAATAGATTCCATTCTGACTATAACACAATTTTTTTTTCCTGTAACTATTTTAATTTTAGGTTGATGTTCTGATTCCTCAATGGATATCTGTTTTTTAATTTTTGTAAAACGACTTGGATCAGAAAGATTTGTTATTATGATTGGTATATCCAAACTATTATCATCAATATCTTTTATAGCTACAGGGTCCAATATTTTCATACCAAACATACCAGCTAGCTTCGCCTCATTATAAGAAAGAGATTCGACATAATGCAAATTATCTGAAACTATTTTAGGGTCGGCACTCAAAACTGCATTATCTTTTTCAAAATCAATAAGAACATCATAATTTGAGGAAAGCAGAATACCTAGATCTGCAGCAGTTCTATCAGAACCGCCTCTTTCATATGTAGTTTCTAAGCCGTCAATTGTTTTTCCAATAAACCCACCAATACATAGAACATCATTTGATTTTAGTATATTAATTACAGAATCCAAATGTTTTGTAGAATCATCCAATATAAAACTGGCGGCTTCAAAATTATCATCAGTAACTATAGGCCAATCATCTATGCTAACATATTCAGAATCAACATTATTACTTTTTAGAATATAGTTCATTAAACAGGATATAACAATTTCACCGCTGTAGGCAAGTATCCTTGATCGGCTCACATCTACAAACCGCCTATTTTCAGCTACCTGCTTAAGTGAAACTATTACAATTTTATTGAATCTTTCTAAATCATATTCAAACTTTTGTCTATATTCATTGAGTAAATATTTATCAGATATTTTCAAATAAACATTTTTTAATATGTCAATATCAACAGGATTTAGAGAAGCATAATTTTTAGATATTCGAATAGCAACATCAGTCATTGATAGTTTTTTCCCCTCATAATGAGTAAGAGGTGCTGAAAATACAGAGACAATTTTTGAATTCTTTTTTAATTCCTTGATCCTATTAACTATTATAGGAATCTTAAGACCATCTACACCTAATGCAGACCCACCAAATTTTACTATCGTCAAGGGTTCCAATACAAAATTGATAGAGAGTATCCAGTTATTAATTATTCAAGTTTTGATAAATGATTTTAGCAGCTTTTGAAACACCATTATCAACTTTTTTTAGTTTACCTTGATTATTACTGTAAAGTTTTTCTTCTATTAATCCATCCAGTTTATGAATATCATTGTAATGAAATCCTAATAGTTTAGCTCTATGTTCTTGTTCAAAGTGATTTTTTATTGGAATAAAAATTCCAGGGGTACCATAAACCATACTTTCATCAATTGTGGATTTTCCAGCAAGTGAAATAATTAAATCGCATGCTTTAATATATTCATGGCCATTGCCTACAATACCAATATATCTACAATTTGAACCCAATTTTGGTAATTTTATATCC
>JBBRRG010000017.1:0-13549 GCA_038200895.1 Candidatus Nitrosocosmicus sp.
GGAGAATATGTATATTATTGCTCTTTTCATCCATCAATGAAAGGGGAAATCATAATAACTAAATAATTATACAAAATATAATATCAATGTATAATCCATCAGATGATACATTTTTTATTGCAGATGTTATTATTAATTACAAGGGCAATTATGCTTTAGAAATAGGAATTGGATCGGGGTATTTAACTCGTATCCTGTGTAAAAATTATAAATTTGTTTTTGGAACAGACATAGACTTTACCTCAGTCCAACACAGCAAATATTTCCTTAAGGCATTTAGTAACAAATTCTTAATTTGTTGTGATATGTGTGAACCTATTAAATATATGTTTGACATCATAATAAGTAATCCTCCATACTTACCATCAAACAGTGAAAATATAAAAGATGATACCATCTATGGTGGACCCACAGGAGTAGAAACAACTTTGAGAATTTTGCAACTATTTAAATCCTATTTAAAAGACAAAGGTAAAATAATATTTGTAGAATCTTCTTTATCACACAGCAGTAAAATTAATCAGTTTGCTAAAAAGAATCATTTAAAAAAAAAAATATTGGCAAAAAAAAAATTTTTTTACGAGCAACTCGACATATGCGAGATAACTAAAATGTGATACAATAAGCTATTTTTTTAGAAATGTCGCAGATTTTTGAGCGATAGCATCAGTCATTTTAGATAACGAAGCGGTCCCTCCTAAATCATATGTAACATATTCATTTTCATTTATTACTTGTTCTGTTCCTTTGAAAATCGCATCAGAAATATGTTTTTCTTCTAAATATTCGGCCATCCATGCGCCAGATAAAATCGTAGCCACAGGATTGACCTTATTTTGTCCCGCATATTTTGGTGCACTTCCATGTGCAGGTTCAAACATCGCATATGATTCACCATAATTGCCAGAATATACATTCCCTATAGAACCCACATGACCAGATGCACATTCAGATATTATATCCATAAACAAATTTGTACTAAGCAATATGCTTTTGTTAAATCTCTCGGGATTTTTAACAAGTTGCTGGGTCATATTATCAATATAATATTCTTCAACTTTGATTTTTGGAAACATTTTTTGTTCTTCGACAACAGAATTCCAAAAAATACCATCGGTTTCTTTAAGAATATTTCTTTTTGTAACTGCAAATATCTTTGTAAATCCTTTTTGTTGAGTTAATTCAAATGCTTTTTTTACAATACGTCTACATCCTTTTCCAGTTGTTTTTCTTACAGCTATTGCAGAATCATCGCTTGTCTTAAATTCAATACCGGTATACAGCCCCTCTGTCGCCTCTCTAACGCAAATGAAGTCTAATTGCAAATTGGAAGTTTTATATGTTTTTATGGGTCTGATATTGGCATATAACTCGAATTTTTGTCTTATGGTGACAGCAACGCTTTTAGGTGCATTTGGATTTGGTACGGTAGTTGTAGGCCCTTTAAAACAAGCATCAGATGTTTCGAGTAAATTCCACACATCATTTGAAATATATGAATTACCACCGTTTTTTTCCCACCATTCGGAACCGGCATCGCATTTTATTAATTCAATATTTGAATTACAGGATTTTAATACATTTATCATTGAATTTACTAATTCAGGACCTGTACCGTCTCCTTTTATTATAGCTGCTTTCTTACTACTCAATTAAAATCAAAAAATGTTTTTGTGTATTTAAATTTATTTTTCAATCATTTGGAAATCAGATCAATCCGACCTAAAAATGAATTTGAAAATGGGGGAAGATTCTCAACATTACCTACTTTTGTAAAGTTTCCTTTAATTGAATAATATGAATAACCAATATTGAATTTAGATAAATCTAATGTTTTATTCAAGTATTTCCCGGTTGAATTATCGATTATTTTAATAGTTTGATTATCGGTTGCATAAATTCTCATTAGGTCAGGCATAGATAATTTTACAGGCCGGATATATTGAACATGCAAAAGATCGCCTACATAATCAGCATGAATTGGATGTAAACACTCTTTATCTTTTATTAATTGTTTTCCTAGGGTATCAGGAAATAAATATTGTTTACTATCTACAAATAGCATAACTCGAGGATATACATTATAGGGATCTAAATTATGTGCTTTTAAACATACACTTAATACATTTGGAGGAGGAAAAAAATGTGTAATAACAAAACCAATCAAGACCGCAACAACTATAACTGCTGGAAGTAAAATTATTTCTTTTTTACCCATTTTCTTTCGAGGAATTGCTTCTTTTATTTTTCTCTTAGGCACAAATGCAATAATATTGTAATTATATAATATTCTTTATAAAAAAGATGATAGCAAAAGAAAAATAAATGGTAAATTTACCATTTATTTTTCTGTTGCTAGAAGTAAACATAGATGGTGCAAGTAGAGGTAATCCGGGTTTATCTGCAATAGGAATTATAGTAAAAAATAATGAAACAATACTCATAGAGCATGCAGAATTTTTGGGAATAAGAACAAACAACCAGGCAGAATATGAAGCATTGAGACGAGCATTAGAGATTTGTAATGAATTAGATAAGGAAATAACGATATTATCCGATAGTGAATTACTGATAAATCAAAGAAATTCTAAATATAGGCTAAGAAATCAACATTTGAAGACAATTTCTAGGGAAATTTCAAATTTAGAAAAAAACTTTGAAAAAATACAGTATAAACACATTGCTCGCGAAAAGAACAATAAAGCAGATAGACTGGCTAATAAAGCATTAAATGAATATCTAAAAAAATAAAAAAACTATATCGATAACAGTTTCAAGATATTTGACAAAATTTGAAAATCAAGTATTTATCTAATAACAATGTTTTTATAAAATTAAGTTTGAGTAGAATTAATATATTAAATTTGAATAAGTATTAGTTAAATTAATTGAGAAAAAATAACAATATATAATACTTCTATCCACATTAATAAAATCAAGTATTTAAGAATAGATGCAGCGATGAGGAATCAGAGTTATAACGTAAAAATTATGATGAAAAGGCATTTGACTGAGCTGCCAAATAAACAAATAAAAAAGATATTATATTTTAAAGTGCATTTATCCTTCTTACAATAGTAAGGACATCTTCATCAATAACCCTATGATCTAATCCAACTTTTTGGCCTTCAAATTTAACACTTTTTCCCCACACCTGTGCAAATTTAAAATCTCTTACCATATTTCTATGTATTTTGCCACAAATATTATGTACTGTGCTACCTCTTGGCATAATTAATGGTTCAATAAAATCAGCTTCTTTACCTTTTGGCTTCATGTAAATTCGAATGAAATCAAGTTTGTTGTAGATCTCTTTTTTAAGCAATTCAATATTTTTATCTGTATCAGCTGAAACAGAGACAAAAGGAACATTTAATTTCGAAGTAACCTCATTTAGATATTGAGGATCCACTAAATCTATTTTGTTTACTACTACCAATGATGGAATATAGATACGGTTTCCGGATATGACATCAATCAGTTGATCAATAGTAAGTCCTTTTTCCCGTATGGTAATGCGACCGTTATGATATCCATTTATTCTCATCACATTTTTAATAAAATTTTCATCTACTTCTACAGGAGCTTGAATATTGATTGAAATCCCTCCAGTAGAAGTTTTTTCAACTACCACATCAGGAGGTTTTTCATTTACTTTAACACCAATCTCGAAAAGTTCTTTTTTTAATACTTCAAGGTGATGAATTTGAAAAACATCTAGTATCATTAAAACCAGATTTGCATTTCTAGCAACGGATAATACTCTTTTTCCAAGGCCTTTACCTGAAGAAGCACCTTCTATAATTCCTGGAAGATCTAAGATTTGAATTTGCGAACCATTATAGTCCAACATGCCTGGAACTGCCGTTAATGTAGTAAAAGAATATGCACCGGTCTTGGATTTTGCATTGGTTAGCGAATTTAGTAAGGTGGATTTGCCTACACTAGGAAAACCAATAAGGACCACTGTAGCATCACCAGCTTTTCTGACATCAAAACCCGCACTTCCACCACCAGTTGAAACAGTTTTTCCATGAGCATTCTCATCCAACTCTCTTTTTAATTTTGCAATTTTTGCTTTTAAAAGGCCAATGTGAAATTCGGTAGCTTTATTAATTTGTGTTTTATGTATTTCGTCCTGAATGGCCTTGATTTTCTCTGGAATTCCCATTAGTTTTGTTATTAACTATTTGATTTTATAATAAAAATTTTGTTAATTTAATTTATATAGTTTATTCATTTAAGCACCATAAAAAACTTTAAACCATACAGGATAGCAATAACACTAATAAATCCCACCATCCCGATCCAAGGCATAGCTGGAATTTTCGGGGATTTTAATTTGATATGGTGATCATCTATAATATTTGTTATATAATCTTTAATATATGAGTGCCATAATTGATATTCTATACGATGTTTTTTTAAAATGGATTCAATTTCATAAACTACTGGGACTCTAACAGATTTTATATGTTGGAAATAGTTTCTAGAAATTTCTACTTCTGCGTGAATTCCGATTAAGCCTTGATTAAAATCCAATAACCTTACATGCATTTCCCATGGTTTAGTTAATTTTTTTGAGAAACCATTACCGATTTGGAAAGGTTTTTTATTTTCAAACTTCACCATTTTAAACCCTTCCGAGGCAAGGGTATTGACTATTTCATCTTTTTTTATCTGAACCATTAAAAATAGTTGATCTAGTTCTACTTCTTCTCTCTTTATCAAATTTTGAATTCCTTGCAAAAGATTAATTCTTCTCGGATATAATGTATAAAACTCAGTCATAGTCAAATATCTCCAATCAATTCTGTTATACTATTAATGGATTATTTATAATTAAATAATTGTTTACTTTTGTTATTTTCGACATTGTAAAGATAATCCTCTTATATAGATATCAAATTTACTTTCTATACCCAATAAATCATAAGATATTTTTTTATCACTTAATTTAATATCGGCATTCCTAATTAATATTACAGGTGTGGATTTGTTTGATTCACCCATAATTAATATACCCAAAGAAGCAAAGCAATCGGCTATATTTTGCGAAGTAAATTTTAAAACATTACCAAATAAATCTTTTGTACCTTTTAAATCAATAATCGGCTCAAAACCAGAACATGCAAGAGCTATCCCTACCGTACCAATACGCATTGGAAGAATTCGGCTATCAGATAAAATAATGCCTACTCGTATTTCTAAATCAATAAAGAATTTCTTTCTTAGAATATCTATTGAATGATATGGGTTCTTTGGATATAAAACAACTTTTCCTGAGGGAATATTTGATTTATCTATTCCAGCATTAGGAGATAAAATTCCGTGAACCTCAGTAAGAACAAAACCATACAAGCCACCAAAAATTCTATCCGACTCCCTTATAATCAACTCCATTAATTTTGGATTGATATGATATAATTTTGAAAGCTTAACAGAGTCATTGCTAGGATTTACGTCATCAAGTTTTTTTATTCTTCCTTCGCTAATTGAAAGATATTTACTGGATATTATCAACAAATCCCCATTTTGGAACTTTAAATTATTTTTATTTTTAAGAAGTCTATCATATAGATTAAAACTTTTTGATTCTCTTTCCAGTTTCAAAGGAATTATCTGCAATAATGTAAAGACCATCAATTGGTTTAAAACATTATCGGATATTGACTATTTATTGAAAAATATTATTCATCATAGAATTCAAAAAGTATTAATCTTTAGATCAACAAAATAATAATATCAATATGGGAATGACAATCACAGAAAAAATATTATCCCATGCCTCAACTTGTAATAAAGTATCACCGGGTGACATTATTTTTGCCGATGTTGACAAAGTAATGATGCATGATGTTTCTGGTCCTGGAGTGATGAAAGTTTTCAAAGAATTAGAAAAAAAAGGCAAATCCATAGAAAAAATATGGGATCCTGATAAAGTATGGATTTCAGAAGATCATTTTGTTCCTGCTTCTGATAAAATATCTGCAGATAATGTAATACAATTAACAAAATGGGCTCAGAAAAATGGCATAAAAAAACATTTTAAGTATGGCTTAGGACAATATGGGATTTGTCACACATTATCTCATGAAGAAGGATTGATTTTACCCGGCGAGGTATATGTAGGTGGAGATTCTCATACAAATACAACTGGTGCAATGGGTGCTTTCGCTACAGGATTAGGACATACAGATATTGCCTACGTTTTAATAAATGGAAAAATATGGTTTAAAGTTCCTGAAACGTTATTGTTTAAAATAATGGGGAAAAAGCCGGATTATTTAATGGCAAAAGATATTATTTTAAATATCATATCTGATATCGGAACAGATGGAGCAAATTACAAAGCAATGCAGTTTGTAGGAAATGTTATAGATGAAATGGAAATGGAGGAACGATTGACTCTGACCAATATGACTACTGAAGCAGGAGCCAAAAATGGCATAATCGAGCCGGACAATGTAACTTTAGAATATTTAAAGCAAAGAACTGAATTAAATTTTAATTTGATCAAATCTGATTTAGACGCGGAGTTTAAAGAAGTCTTTGAATATGAATGTGACAATATGGAACCATCTGTGGCAAAACCTTATACTCCAGAAAATGTTGTAGCAGTTAGAGAAATTCAGAATACAGAGATAGATAAAGCCTATATAGGTTCTTGTACAGGAGCTAAATTATCTGATCTCAGAACAGCTGCTAAAATATTGAAGGGAAAGAAAGTTAAAATTAGAACAGAGGTGCTTCCTGCCGCTCAATCAATATATCTAAAAGCAATCAAAGAAGGACTCATAACTATCTTTATGGAATCAGGTGTAGTGGTAGGTCCTCCTACCTGTGGTGCCTGTTGTGGGGCACATATGGGAGTTTTAGGAAAAGATGAAATTTGCATAAGTACAACAAATAGAAACTTTCCAGGAAGAATGGGACATGTAGAGTCCAAAACATATCTTGCATCACCCATGGTAGTTGCAGCTTCTGCATTGACTGGCAAAATAACAGATCCGAGGGATATTTAATGATACTATATGGAATAGTTCATAAATATAGCAAAGCAAATATAGATACAGATGTTATTATTCCTGGTCCATATTTAAAAATACATGATCACGATGAACTTGCAACTCATGCTATGGAAGGAATAGATCCTGATTTTACAAAAAAAATTTCAACTGGAGATTTTTTGCTAGTAGGGCATAATTTTGGATGTGGTTCAAGCAGAGAACATGCTCCGATAGCTCTGTCTAAATCTGGAATTCGAGCGATTTTATCTCCATCTTTTGCAAGAATATTCTATCGAAATGCTATTGATGGTGGTTATTTATTACCAATTGAAATTGATGAAAATACACTTGAGCAAATTGACAACAAGGACAAATTAGAAATCGATCTTGAAAATAATACAATAAAAAATACAACAAAAAATAATGAAATTCATAAAATAAAACCATTTAGTAAAATAATATCAGAAATAGTCAAAGCTGGCGGATTGTTCAATTATAATCTCAAGTAGAAACCAACGCAAAAAAATTGATAAAACTGAAAATAGAATCATATCAATTTAAATTAATAGCCTAATCAATACTTGTATTTAAGATACCCCATAGATATGTATCACTAAACAGGTTATTCGTTATTTGATAAATAAAATTTTATTAATTATTGTATCAGATCCCTGATACTTTTCTGAATTATATGTTTTGCTTCAATTGATATGCTATAACATTCTAAAATTCTTTCAGGGTTTTTTATCAATCGTTTCCTGAATTCAGGTTCGCTGGCTGCTTTTAGCAAAATTTCACTAATAACTTCAGCTTCTGTATTTTTAGAATTCAAGTAATTCCTCAAAAGAATTTATAATATAAATACTTAATCCCTAATTTTATTTGAATATATATTATTGTTATTTTTTAATATATAAATTAAAAGTTAACAAAAAAACACTAAAAACTAGAGTCAGTATAATAAATAAATAACAACAATTAATATAATATTTGATTACTATTTTATTATTAACATTAATTGGAAAATAATATATTATCAACTTTAAAATCCCGAAAAAAATGGACATCTGAAGGAACTACAAGAATACAACCTGTTGAAGCAACCCTTGAAAAAGTACATCCAATTATAAATGAAATAGGAATTAGCAGAATAGCAAATATAACCGACATGGATAGATTAAAAATTCCTAATTATTCAGCAGTACTACCCGGAACAGAAGACTACATTTGGGTCTATGGCGGCAAGGGTCCTACTAAAAATCATGCCAAGGCCAGTGCAATCATGGAAAGTATTGAAAGGTTTTCATCATTACAAAGAAATTATCCAAATGAGTTAATACAAGGAAGCTATAAAGAATTGTCCAATAGTTATAATATTTTAAAATATGATGAAGTAGTAGAACCAATATCTTTTTCTTTAGATGATACAATGATAATGGATTATTGCATTGGATTTGATCTTTTGAATGAAAAAAATATTTTGGTTCCCGCACCATTAGTAATTTTTAAATTCATACCAAGAACGCCTTCATTAAATCCTTATGCTTTTTATCATACTAATGGATTGGCCTCTGGAAATGTTATGGAGGAAGCAATTTGTCATGCATTATGCGAAATCGTAGAAAGAGATTCGATAAGTATATCAGAATTCGTTTCAAGTGCATTTCAATATCATATATTAAAAACCATTGAGAATTCTTTCATTCATAATGGTATAAACGTAAATCATATAGAACCAAAAAAATTTATTGACGATAATGGTATATACCCAGATGTTGATTTAAATGATATTGATAGTAAGTCAGCTAAAAAACTCTTAAAAAGATTTGAAAATTGTCAAATACCTTTAATTGTTAAAGATATTACCTCTGATCTTGGTATTCCTACATTTATAGCAAGTAGTGTGGAATGGATTAATCATGATTATGGTTATTTAGTTGAAGGTCATGGGACGCATCCAGACTCTAGAATTGCATTAATTAGATCTATTACGGAGGTATCCCAATCAAGAGCAGCTAATATTCAAGGTTCAAGAGATGACTTAAGAAAAATGAAATACGATATGGATGATAGTGATGACAAACGCTCTTGGCAATTTTTAAAATCTTCAAAAAAAATAAAATTCTCAAATATAAAATCGTTTTATAATGAAGACATTTTAGATGATATAAAATTCATTTTAGCAAAGTTAAAAGAAAAAGGATTGAATAAAGCAATAATAGTTAATCTAACTAACCCAAAGTTAAATATTCCGGTAGTGAGGGCGATAGTTCCCGGACTAGAAACATTCAAGGTAAATAAATCAATAGTTGGTAATAGAGCAAAAGATAGTTTTAAAAAATGGTTAAACCAGTGATTTTTCTAGGCCCAACACTATCCATAGAAAAAGCAAAAGAAATACTTGATGCAGATTATAAGCCTCCAGCTAAAAAAGGAGACTTATTGCATTTGATTCCCAGTACTGCAAAATTAGTTGGGGTAATTGACGGATATTTTTTACAAGATTATCCCCCAACACCTATTGAGGTTTATAATCTATTAAGGAAAAAAAATGTAATGGTTTTTGGGTCTTCTAGCTTAGGAGCACTTAGAGCAGTTGAATTAAAAAAATTTGGCATGATAGGGATTGGAAAAATTTTTGATCTCTTTTTAAAAGGCGTGATTGATTCAGACGATGAAGTAGCAGTTACCTTCACAGGATATTCTGGGTATAAATCAGACGCTTTGATTGATATACGATATAATTTATTTTTAGCTCAAAAATATAAAATAATTGATAAAAATACAAAGAGAAACATTTTACAAATAGCAAAAAAAACCTACTTTCCCTATAGAACATATAACGATATAATCGATGAATCGAAAAAGACGTTTCCATTACAAAAGAAACAACTTGTAGATTTTGAAGAATATTTGGTAAATAACAAGAAAAGTTTGAAAGAATACGAGGCCATAAATCTTTTAAATAGAATAAAAGGATCTACTTTAAATAATAATGATAACTAAAAAAAAGTTAATTTTATATCTCATTTGATTTTTTTTAAAATCAATTATGAACAAACATATTTTAAAACTTTTCACCACTTGGGATTCTTATCGCATCTATATCATTATTTTTTATTTTTCAGCATTTTTGATGCTATATATAACATCCTTTGGAATGTATTCAAGTTGGATAGAATACAAAAATAAAGGAACAATAAGCGTGGGTGAAGTGATTGTCAAAAATGATTTGTTTTTTAATGGTAGTGGCAAATTAGTAACATATTTAGCAATTTTTTCAGTATTATCATGGTTTTGTGTTACTAAAATTGGTTCTAAAAGGGTAGAAAATACCCCAAAAATAGTTAAAGATATATTTGGAACAATAGCAATAATCTTAATTGTAGTATCAGCTTATGAATTTGTTTACAATTTTACAGTATGGGGATCACTTATAACAATCAATATTTTACATAAAACAACAAATCTAGATGATCTGGCCATAAAATATCCTAATCCGCAAACACCTTGGAATCTAGATTTCGCTACTAAAATGACCCTTGCAGCATTTATAATATCTTGTCATTCTTTTTATGTAATACATAAATCATATACATCAACAAATTTAAAAAAATAATAATTTAATAATAAACAGAGCATTGAATAATATTAGTAAAGTAATTGGAAATATCCAGAAATTTCCATAGTCCCTGAAATCAATTTCAATAATATATCAATAATAAAAATTAAGTTCATTAATCTACCTCCCCTTTTTTCTGAAATATACTTTATCTAATGGCATATCATCTGTAATAGTTTACAGTCAGAAGCAATATAGAAGGTTAATTAGTAAAGCCAGATTCCACTACTGCAAATTCAATTTTTTATTGACCTATAAAACTAGCATTTGAATATAATCATTTTGTAATATCTAAAAATGTCATTTCGATATATATAAAATATAAAAGCTGTTAATTCTAGACTATTTATAAATGAATAATAGTGAAAATAATTCAGCAAACTTAGACAATCATAATAATAGTGTGAAATCAGGTGAAGATAAACAAATAACTTCCAATTCAGACCTATCAGGTATGATAACAAATAGTTATTTTTGTTTTGAATGTGGAGCAATAATGACAACCAAAGAAGATAAAAAACAACATGAAAAGGTGGAGTCTAGTATAAAAACAGAAAAAATGGAAGATAATCATTAATTTTATTTATTAATAACTACAAAAAGGATTTATACATCATTATGTTCAAACTTTTGTACATCTATTATAACTTTGTCACCCACCTTTATTTTTAATTCATCATATTCCTTCATAGTAACTTTAAATGTAGGAGAATCACTTATAGCACCTCCTCCTCCACCAAACATATTTGTAATATTCGACATGGCTTTAGGCAAGTTTTTCATTAAATCTTCTGGCGAAGTAAAAGCCATTACATTAGGACCAAATGGGTTTGTTTGTTTATCCCCAGATTTATAGTATTCATTTTGATCTTTAAATGTCACATATATATAGGGAGAACCGTCCGTTGATGCTTCAACTTTAGCAACTATAAAATCTTTTTTCATTTATAGTCATAATGAGCATCGATATAATAAATATTTAATTTAAGATTGTGAGTGTATATATTCAAATAGAATAGATCTTGTAATTTTCTAAACCAAACACCTTTATTCTGTTTCTTTATACAAAATTTAAAAGTAATCTTAATCAATAATCTTAAAATGTTTACAGATTATTTTAGCGACTTTCTTCTTTTTCTATTTTTCCATCCTTTAAATAAATTATTCTATTCGTCCTCAAAGCTAAATCTCGATTATGAGTAACCACTATAGTAGTTGTATGATATTGGGAAGATAGCATTTCGAGCAAATTAAAAACTTCATTCCCACTTTTTGTATCTAAATTTCCTGTTGGTTCATCAGCAAGTATAATAGAAGGATTAGTCATTAACGCTCTTGCAATTGCTACTCTTTGTTGTTGACCACCACTTAAATCATATGGCTTGTAATTAGCTTTATCTTTTATTCCTAATATTGTCATAATTTTAAAAGCACGATGTAGTCGTTCTTTTTTATTTAATCCTGAAATAATACAAGGTATTTCTATATTTTTTAATACAGATGCTCGATTTATCAAATTGTAAGACTGAAAAACGAATCCAATCTTTTTATTTCTTAAAAAAGCAATATCATGATCATTCAAAGAAAATACATCCACACCATTTATGAAAATCTTTCCAGAAGTAGGTCTATCCAAAGTACCCAATATATTCAATAAGGTTGATTTTCCACTACCGGATGGACCAACAATACACACAAATTCACCCAATTTTATTTTGAAGTTGATTTTTTTTAAAATCAGAATTTCGCCGGTTGAGCTGGAATAGCTCTTAAAGAGTTCATTAACTTCAAGAACGGTTTCTTCAGACATAATATACATCTAATGGATCAAAAGAAAAATTCACAATTAACTTCCATAAATGATGAAGGAAAAAACAAGATCTTTTGAGGTAATACATATAATAAAAAAAAATAAAAATGGATAAGAAAAAAATAAAAGAAAATACAAAAATGATTTTCAGTTGTTATTGATGGATTCAAATAAACAGATATCAAATTAATATTCTTTTGATTACGATCACTTAAATTTATAACTTCTCAAATATGCTTTTGCAATTGTTTTTTACCTAATTTAAAATGCTAAAAGATATAAATATTGGAATTGCCCATTTATGGTATATAATATTATGTATAAATATTTTGTAATATTCTTATATTTTTTCATTATTATAGATATTACGTTAAATTTTAGTTTGAGTGAATCCTATTCACAAACATATCTCAAGATAGATAATAATGTTATTCCTCTTCTTACTCCGCCATATCAGTTAACGAAAGAAAACATACATAACAATACCAATTCGCAGATTATAAATATAACATATGTTCCATCTTATCCATAAACTAAACAAGAGGGAATACTATTATAATAGAAGATGATTTCGAACTATATTATAGAAATGTTTATCAAAATCCATTTATAGATAAATCATTTAAAACAATATAACATAATGAACCTTGGAATTACGTTTAACTTTGTACTTGTGATGATGGCAATTTCAATTTTCTCATTCGGTAGTCATCAATTTATACATGCAACAATGTCTGCAGAAAGCACCCCTCAATCCAAAGGTTTGACTACTGGTAATGACAAGAATGCTAATCCTCAATCCAAAGGTTTGACTACTGGTAATGACAAGAATGCTAATCCAAATCAAGATCCAATAATCTTATTACCATTTAATTCAAATTTCGCAGATACCATAAATGGAAATGAAATCCCATTTCCATGAATTAATTATTCTACTGATCAGTCAAAGATTATTGCAATTTATTGTATTTCTTTTAATGAATTTGCCATGTCCAATTTTATCTTCATATACGACCCCATTTTCCATAATTACGGCCCCTCTAGAAATAGTAATTACAGGCCATCCTTGTAAAATATAATCATCATAAATACTATAATCTGAAGATG